>NZ_JBFTEG010000040.1:0-5125 GCF_041027545.1 Pseudomonas zhanjiangensis
GCGGATGAGTGGAGCTTGCTCCATGATTCAGCGGCGGACGGGTGAGTAATGCCTAGGAATCTGCCTGGTAGTGGGGGACAACGTTTCGAAAGGAACGCTAATACCGCATACGTCCTACGGGAGAAAGCAGGGGACCTTCGGGCCTTGCGCTATCAGATGAGCCTAGGTCGGATTAGCTAGTTGGTGAGGTAATGGCTCACCAAGGCGACGATCCGTAACTGGTCTGAGAGGATGATCAGTCACACTGGAACTGAGACACGGTCCAGACTCCTACGGGAGGCAGCAGTGGGGAATATTGGACAATGGGCGAAAGCCTGATCCAGCCATGCCGCGTGTGTGAAGAAGGTCTTCGGATTGTAAAGCACTTTAAGTTGGGAGGAAGGGCAGTAAGTTAATACCTTGCTGTTTTGACGTTACCGACAGAATAAGCACCGGCTAACTCTGTGCCAGCAGCCGCGGTAATACAGAGGGTGCAAGCGTTAATCGGAATTACTGGGCGTAAAGCGCGCGTAGGTGGTTTGTTAAGTTGGATGTGAAAGCCCCGGGCTCAACCTGGGAACTGCATCCAAAACTGGCAAGCTAGAGTACGGTAGAGGGTGGTGGAATTTCCTGTGTAGCGGTGAAATGCGTAGATATAGGAAGGAACACCAGTGGCGAAGGCGACCACCTGGACTGATACTGACACTGAGGTGCGAAAGCGTGGGGAGCAAACAGGATTAGATACCCTGGTAGTCCACGCCGTAAACGATGTCAACTAGCCGTTGGATTCCTTGAGGATTTAGTGGCGCAGCTAACGCATTAAGTTGACCGCCTGGGGAGTACGGCCGCAAGGTTAAAACTCAAATGAATTGACGGGGGCCCGCACAAGCGGTGGAGCATGTGGTTTAATTCGAAGCAACGCGAAGAACCTTACCTGGCCTTGACATGCTGAGAACTTTCCAGAGATGGATTGGTGCCTTCGGGAGCTCAGACACAGGTGCTGCATGGCTGTCGTCAGCTCGTGTCGTGAGATGTTGGGTTAAGTCCCGTAACGAGCGCAACCCTTGTCCTTAGTTACCAGCACGTTATGGTGGGCACTCTAAGGAGACTGCCGGTGACAAACCGGAGGAAGGTGGGGATGACGTCAAGTCATCATGGCCCTTACGGCCAGGGCTACACACGTGCTACAATGGTCGGTACAAAGGGTTGCCAAGCCGCGAGGTGGAGCTAATCCCATAAAACCGATCGTAGTCCGGATCGCAGTCTGCAACTCGACTGCGTGAAGTCGGAATCGCTAGTAATCGTGAATCAGAATGTCACGGTGAATACGTTCCCGGGCCTTGTACACACCGCCCGTCACACCATGGGAGTGGGTTGCTCCAGAAGTAGCTAGTCTAACCGCAAGGGGGACGGTTACCACGGAGTGATTCATGACTGGGGTGAAGTCGTAACAAGGTAGCCGTAGGGGAACCTGCGGCTGGATCACCTCCTTAATCGACGACATCAGCTTCTTCATAAGCTCCCACACGAATTGCTTGATTCATTGCGAAAGACGATTGGGTCTGTAGCTCAGTTGGTTAGAGCGCACCCCTGATAAGGGTGAGGTCGGCAGTTCGAATCTGCCCAGACCCACCAATTGTTGTGGGGTTTGGCCTTGTACGAATATGGGGCCATAGCTCAGCTGGGAGAGCGCCTGCCTTGCACGCAGGAGGTCAGCGGTTCGATCCCGCTTGGCTCCACCACTTACAGCGTCGTTGAGTAAGAGTTCAGAAATGAGCGTTCCAGGGGTTGCCTGTTGAATGTTGATTTCTGGTCTTTGACCGGTACGAAAATCGTTCTTTAAAAATTTGGGTATGTGATAGAAGTGACTGATGGACTGCTTTCACTGGCAGTTTGTCAATCAAGGTAAAATTTGCGTTGTTCTCAAGTGCAAATTTTCGGCGAATGTCGTCTTCACGTTATAGACAATAACCAGATTGCTTGGGGTTATATGGTCAAGTGAAGAAGCGCATACGGTGGATGCCTTGGCAGTCAGAGGCGATGAAAGACGTGGTAGCCTGCGAAAAGCTTCGGGGAGGTGGCAAACAACCTTTGATCCGGAGATGTCTGAATGGGGGAACCCACCTAACATAAGTTAGGTATCTTGCACTGAATACATAGGTGTAAGAGGCGAACCAGGGGAACTGAAACATCTAAGTACCCTGAGGAAAAGAAATCAACCGAGATTCCCTTAGTAGTGGCGAGCGAACGGGGACTAGCCCTTAAGTTGATTTGAGATTAGCGGAACGCTCTGGAAAGTGCGGCCATAGTGGGTGATAGCCCTGTACGCGAAAATCTCTTATCAATGAAATCGAGTAGGACGGAGCACGAGAAACTTTGTCTGAATATGGGGGGACCATCCTCCAAGGCTAAATACTACTGACTGACCGATAGTGAACTAGTACCGTGAGGGAAAGGCGAAAAGAACCCCGGAGAGGGGAGTGAAATAGATCCTGAAACCGTATGCGTACAAGCAGTGGGAGCCTACTTGTTAGGTGACTGCGTACCTTTTGTATAATGGGTCAGCGACTTATATTCAGTGGCGAGCTTAACCGAATAGGGGAGGCGTAGCGAAAGCGAGTCTTAATAGGGCGTTTAGTCGCTGGGTATAGACCCGAAACCGGGCGATCTATCCATGGGCAGGTTGAAGGTTAGGTAACACTGACTGGAGGACCGAACCGACTACCGTTGAAAAGTTAGCGGATGACCTGTGGATCGGAGTGAAAGGCTAATCAAGCTCGGAGATAGCTGGTTCTCCTCGAAAGCTATTTAGGTAGCGCCTCGTGTATCACTGCTGGGGGTAGAGCACTGTTTCGGCTAGGGGGTCATCCCGACTTACCAAACCGATGCAAACTCCGAATACCAGCAAGTGTCAGCACGGGAGACACACGGCGGGTGCTAACGTCCGTCGTGAAAAGGGAAACAACCCAGACCGTCAGCTAAGGTCCCAAAGTTATGGTTAAGTGGGAAACGATGTGGGAAGGCTTAGACAGCTAGGAGGTTGGCTTAGAAGCAGCCACCCTTTAAAGAAAGCGTAATAGCTCACTAGTCGAGTCGGCCTGCGCGGAAGATGTAACGGGGCTCAAACCATACACCGAAGCTACGGGTTCATCTTAGGATGAGCGGTAGAGGAGCGTTCTGTAAGCCTGTGAAGGTGAGTTGAGAAGCTTGCTGGAGGTATCAGAAGTGCGAATGCTGACATGAGTAACGACAATGCGAGTGAAAAACTCGCACGCCGAAAGACCAAGGTTTCCTGCGCAACGTTAATCGACGCAGGGTTAGTCGGCCCCTAAGGCGAGGCAGAAATGCGTAGTCGATGGGAAACGGGTTAATATTCCCGTACTTCTAGTTACTGCGATGGAGGGACGGAGAAGGCTAGGCCAGCACGGCGTTGGTTGTCCGTGTTTAAGGTGGTAGGCTGAGTGCTTAGGTAAATCCGGGCGTTCAAGGCCGAGAACTGATGACGAGCGTTCTTTTAGAATGCGAAGTGGTTGATGCCATGCTTCCAGGAAAAGCTTCTAAGCTTCAGGTAACTAGGAACCGTACCCCAAACCGACACAGGTGGTTAGGTAGAGAATACCAAGGCGCTTGAGAGAACTCGGGTGAAGGAACTAGGCAAAATGGCACCGTAACTTCGGGAGAAGGTGCGCCGGTGAGGGTGAAGTATTTACTACGTAAGCCCATGCCGGTCGAAGATACCAGGCCGCTGCGACTGTTTATTAAAAACACAGCACTCTGCAAACACGAAAGTGGACGTATAGGGTGTGACGCCTGCCCGGTGCCGGAAGGTTAATTGATGGGGTTAGCTAACGCGAAGCTCTTGATCGAAGCCCCGGTAAACGGCGGCCGTAACTATAACGGTCCTAAGGTAGCGAAATTCCTTGTCGGGTAAGTTCCGACCTGCACGAATGGCGTAACGATGGCGGCGCTGTCTCCACCCGAGACTCAGTGAAATTGAAATCGCTGTGAAGATGCAGTGTATCCGCGGCTAGACGGAAAGACCCCGTGAACCTTTACTATAGCTTTGCACTGGACTTTGAGCTTGCTTGTGTAGGATAGGTGGGAGGCTTTGAAGCGTGGACGCCAGTTCGCGTGGAGCCATCCTTGAAATACCACCCTGGCAACCTTGAGGTTCTAACTCTGGTCCGTTATCCGGATCGAGGACAGTGTATGGTGGGTAGTTTGACTGGGGCGGTCTCCTCCTAAAGAGTAACGGAGGAGTACGAAGGTGCGCTCAGACCGGTCGGAAATCGGTCGTAGAGTATAAAGGCAAAAGCGCGCTTGACTGCGAGACAGACACGTCGAGCAGGTACGAAAGTAGGTCTTAGTGATCCGGTGGTTCTGTATGGAAGGGCCATCGCTCAACGGATAAAAGGTACTCCGGGGATAACAGGCTGATACCGCCCAAGAGTTCATATCGACGGCGGTGTTTGGCACCTCGATGTCGGCTCATCACATCCTGGGGCTGAAGCCGGTCCCAAGGGTATGGCTGTTCGCCATTTAAAGTGGTACGCGAGCTGGGTTTAGAACGTCGTGAGACAGTTCGGTCCCTATCTGCCGTGGACGTTTGAGATTTGAGAGGGGCTGCTCCTAGTACGAGAGGACCGGAGTGGACGAACCTCTGGTGTTCCGGTTGTCACGCCAGTGGCATTGCCGGGTAGCTATGTTCGGGAGAGATAACCGCTGAAAGCATCTAAGCGGGAAACTTGCCTCAAGATGAGATCTCACTGGAGCCTCGAGCTCCCTAAAGGGCCGTCGAAGACTACGACGTTGATAGGTGGGGTGTGTAAGCGCTGTGAGGCGTTGAGCTAACCCATACTAATTGCCCGTGAGGCTTGACCATATAACACCCAAACAATTTGTTGTTTGTGTGTCAGACGGTTGAAGTCGACAACAAACCGAAAATTTGCCAGAACACGCAATACCAGACATCACATACCCAATTAGGGGAAGCGACTCAACACCGACTCCCCAACCGAATTGCTTGACGACCATAGAGAATTGGAACCACCTGATCCCATCCCGAACTCAGTAGTGAAACGATTCATCGCCGATGGTAGTGTGGGGTCTCCCCATGTGAGAGTAGGTCATCGTCAAGCTTCTAAAA
>NZ_JBFTEG010000041.1:0-4613 GCF_041027545.1 Pseudomonas zhanjiangensis
ACCGCGAGGGGTAAGACGGGCATGTTTATGCAGGTTCATTCGGGGCTCCTGGAAGGCTTGGTTGGTCGCACTTCCAGAATTCCGGGAATGCCCCGGATGAACAACCTACTGAGAGATCACAGCTAGCTAGAGGCCAACCGCCCCCACGATGGCACGCATACGAAGCAGGCCCGCTCGATAGTCGCCGTTGCGATCAGCCAACTCTCGGATGGCGGCGAACTTTTCGTCGTAGCGGTTGAAGAGCGAGAGGTGGTTTTGGTCGAGCCGGCCCATTCTGGTCAGGCTCTGCTTGTAGGTGATTTTAGACACCGACTTGTTGAGCGGGATGCGCTTATGCAAAACCTTCGTGGTTGCAACTCCATCCTTCTTCACATGCCGCAACTGGCACCAGTCGATCCGAAAGCGATTTGGGCACTGACGCACCTGAACCGCCCTCACAAGCACAAAGTTTTTCCGGATAGCCTCGTCCCACATCTCCTGATTGAGTGCCGTTGCCATCTCTATGAGTTTGTTGTCAGACGCATCCAGTGCTGCCAGCTGCTCATCGATGTGCCGAACTGTTTTCCACATAAATACCATTCCTTCCTATCTCACATTTTGCGAAATCGTCCTATATTTTTGGCGCTTTCAACCGTCAATTTGACCCCATTTCAGGGTCACCCCGCGTCAGCAGGGCATTGCAGGGGGGGGAAATGGCCGAGAATTACCCTAAATCGCACTTTTCAGTAGTTCGGTAGCCGTACTATTGAGGAAGGTAAATGAGTAACTTCTAGCAAAGCCGCGACCTACAAGGGTCTCGTTGCCGCAACGCACAACTATTCGCAGCCTTACTTTTCCGCTCACTCTCAGAAAACATGCATTTCTGGATCAAAGTTATTCGGAGTAGATCTGACCTGGCCGTTGGGCATAAATGCAGAAGCTGACACCCCGGGGCCATTGCCGCCACCAGCCTCGCGAGTGGCAGCCTCGCGAAATGATGGCGACCCTTTTTCTCCCGCCATTTAGAAAAACAACGTTCCATCCCGCCCACCAAGCAGAGCGAGCGCATAATTACGCCCGCCGCGCCACATTTCCAGCGAAGCTGACCCATATGAAAGTCCCGTATTTACTAGCGTACAGAGCACTAGCTTCGCGAACACGACCTATGTCACTTTCGTTTGAAGTTTTGAAAAACCATAAACAGAACCCAAGACGAGCTCATTTGGCTGACCCACACGTTGTTTTCTCTTTCCATTCACCACAAGTAACGAACCTGACCCAGCTGTATCCACCAGCTGACGCGGGCTTCAGCCAAGAATTTTTTACGAAACTGAGATAGGTTGTTCGACCTGGCCGTTCGCGGAAAGGGCAATGCCCCGACTCCAGCGAGGAGAAATGATAGGGCCAACTCCTCAAACAGGATCTAATTGAGGGGGTGCATATCCAAAATCGATGGCGAGCAGAGTTCAAAAGGTGCTCCCAGGGTGCACTTTTGTTCACTTTGCCCGATCCAGTCTGGTTCACAAAAGTAAACCGAAAACGGGTCAGCACCTGTTATCTGTTAGGGAGTAACGGACTAGCGCTGGGCTATACGAAGTCGAACGCCAAGTGCGCGACATGAACAAGGAAGAACGCTGGCGACGACAGGAAAAGGCGTCAACTATCCTCAACGCACTGCATGACAGGATGCCGGCCCAGTGTGATCTGGTGCCCAACGGCTCAGCAACAGCGAAAGCCTTAGATTGCAGCCTCAAACGCTGGCTGGCACTGACTCGCTATGCCGAGGATGGTGCTGTGTCCATCGACAATAATCAGGTCGAGAACCAGATTCGGCGGTAGATCCTGGGGCGCACGAACTTATCGTTTGACGCGTCGCTACGCAGCGACAAACGGGCGACGACGATCATGAGCCTGTCCAGTCGACCTGCAAGAATGGACATGATCCGTATGCCTACCCTAAGGATGTGCTCATACGACTGCCGTCGCGGCGTGCGAGTTATGCCGGCCAACTGTTGCCACATTAGTGGGTACCTACCTGAGTCACGCAAAGTGAGTCCGGCGTGCTTACGATGCGATGGACAACGGCACCATGCGACTCCGAAAGAGCCAGCCGCTACTATGCCACTCACGAGGAGGCCCACTGAACTGATGAGCAGGGCAAGATCGAATGCCCGGAATGAACGAGGATCGATAGGAATCAGCCATTTCAAAGCTATTAGCGGGGTGCGTTGGACCAAGCAGTAGAAGTAACTTCTGTGCCCCAGATGCATCAGATCGCAAGGGGAAAAGATGGTCTTGGTCAGCCGGCAGGTTACAGTTGAGCGACGTATGCCGGCGAGAATTGCGATCTCACGTGCAGAACTGAACGCGCCCTATCTGACGTGGACTTCAAGCGGAAGGTACCATCCTTCATTTTGACGTTGAAATACTCGCCCGCATCAGACAAAGTGCCCGCAGGAAGCGCGTTTTCGAGCTTTGCCCAAATTTCCTGGCGTATGGAAGCGGTCGTTACAAGTGCTCGAACCGATCCAAGTGCTGCGAATCCAAGATGCAGGAAGCACTCGCGAGCTATCTGCTTGTGTGAGTCTGTATAGCTTAGCGACTCTTTGAAGGTAATCCGCCCGGAGTACCTAGTCTGGCCGGAAGAGAGCCTTACAGACTCTACCTGGTGCCTTTCGAATTCGACCGAGACACCACGTAGGTAGTTAGTGACGAAACATGTTGTGGCTCAATGATTCTGGACAGCCCGATAGGGCGTTAAACCGACACCACTCTGCTCCCCCAAGATCGCCAGCCAATGGCTCGACATCGACAGCTGACTGCGCAGTTTTCCGCCGCGCGGCTCACGTAAGCGGTTAGCGCCTAGTGAATCGGGGCAGCACCGATTAGAGCACATCGAACATCTTGCACAAGCAGATGGTTATCTTCGGCAGCGACACCTCGTTGAAACCAATACAACTAAATAGTGCCGCGCGCGAGGCGCTCTCCTTAGTCACCCCGAAGGTTCTGCACAGGGTGCCGGTATCGAATCGCGCCAAGTCCCAAGCGGTAGCGCGACTCAGAGCCGCCAGCTTAGCCGAGGAGTGATACCCACAACCCTCGCCTCGCACACCGGAGCCAGGCGCAGCAGCTGCCTCTAACCGCCTTGGCCGGTCAGGTCCAGCACGCCGCAACCCCCATCCATTTCTTCACTGCCTAGCTCGCCAGCTTGGCCAACATTTTTGGTGGTGCAAATGCCCACGGACATACCTATATCGCAGGCCAGACGCTGACGAATGCACTCCGGCCAAGCTCGTCCACCCAAGCTTCACCGAGTGCTTAGAAGATACTTCTGCGCGCTTAGAGATCCGATACGAGAGGCTCAGGCTCAGCACTGCACTCGCCCCCTAGCGCCAACATCCAGGACAGCAGAAAAAACCAGTCCGGGGTTGCATCTACAGCTCCAATGGCAGGCTGACTCAACTGGGTTCTACCCCGTTAGCCCTGACCCCATTTTGGGTACGAATTGCGTCCTTGCAGGCGGAGATTTCGATCACGATGAACTCCACACACATCGTCGATCGGAGAAGTTCGCATGGCCCAAAGGCACACGGCACTGGTTTCCCAGCTCAACAGAAGCTCGCACTTCACCCATCCAGGCCTGCTGCGAGTATGGCCGTGAGAATGGCTATGGATGGTGACATGGACAAAGTGTCGGAAGAGCAAATGGCTGAGCTGCTCGGTACCACCAAAAGAGCATTGCAAGCCAGGCGCGCGCGGAAACAGATCCCGGAAGGGGTTTGGATCAGAACGGGCCGACAGATTATCTACAGCAAGCGGAGATATGATGAATGGCTAGAAAGCCAATGGATATGCCCACCGGGGTGGAAGTTTTCCGCAACTCAATCCGTGTGCGGTTCATCTGGAACGGGCGACGTTGCAGTGAAACGCTCCCGTATCCCGTCACGCAGAAAGGGATCGCTGCTGCATCCATTCTTAGAGATCAAGTAGTCCGCCTAGCCAAGATGGGGCTGTTGGACGACGCCAAGTACGTGGAACTGTTTCCCAGCTCGGCCGTGCCCGTGAGCGGTGCTATGTGCTTTGGCGAGTTCACTCAGCTGTGGCTGGATAGCCGGGACATTGCGGCTGGCACCAGGGTCAACTACAGAAGCGTGCTTAACCGATATTGGATGCCGCATTTGGCGCTGATGCGAGTCGACCTCATCACAACCACCCTGTTACGCCGTATCGTTGCCGGGACAAAGTGGATATCGCCCGGCGTCAAACGAAATGCGCTTTTCAAGATCTCCACAATTTTGAAGGCAGCGGTGGCAGATGGAGTCATTGAGCGAAACCCGGCAGACCCACTAGAAAAGCCCAAACGATCGCGTAAGGAAATCGATCCATTCACTCAAGACGAAGCCAACCTCATCATTGAGCGGCTGTACCAAAACGAGCATTGGCCGAGTTCAATTTACGCGGCCTTCTACGAGTTCGTTTTCTTCACGGGCTTGCGCCTTTCAGAGGCGCTAGCTGTGATCTCTCAGTAGGTTGTTCATCCGGGGCATTCCCGGAATTCTGGAAGTGCGACCAACCAAGCCTTCCAGGAGCCCCGAATGAACCTGCATAAACATGCCCGTCTTACCCCTCGCGGT
>NZ_JBFTEG010000042.1:0-4007 GCF_041027545.1 Pseudomonas zhanjiangensis
CCTCCCCAATTACCTGGGCTGGCGCCGCATGCTTGAGCGCTACCAGCAAAGCATTCGGCCAGTTCACTGCATCCAGGAGGCGGTAGGACGCACCGCGCAACACGCTATTGGGACATAGCCTTTTTTTTACGCTACCTGGGTGATGGTAAGCCTTACACCATAGTGTAAGGTTGTCTTGCATGACGCCGCTGGTCGTGCAAAAATAGCCTTACACCATAGTGTAAGGTAGAATTTATGACTTCCAATCCTCAGCTGTTTTGCCCAATCCGCGGGGCTCTCAAGGCCAAGCTGAAAGCTAAAGATGGCCTCACCTTCACAGAAGAGAAGCGCCGCATTGAGTGCATCAATTTTCTGCTGTCGAAGGGCTACCCGGAGGACCGGATTGAAGCTGAGACAGTGGTTCTTAGGTTTGGGCACGCGAAGAAAAACTCCTTGCGTGCTGATGTCGTTGTGTATGACAGGCCTGTGGCCGCTGTGAAATTACAGCCGGAAGAGAGGCGACGGGAGCTCATGAAGATCGTGGGGGAAATCAAACGCGACTCGGCAGATTCTGAGTCAGCGAAGGAGCATCAGCTAAAGCCTGCACTGGATCTAGCTTCAGCGAAGGATTGTCTTGGAATCTATTGGGATGATGTCGAGCAGACTGTCTTTTTCAAAGAAGATAAAGGTACGCATTATGAGCCAAAAGAGGCTTCGATCGCGATGCTTCCTGCATTTGGGTCAAGCTTTGGTGGTAATGATATCAATTTCAGCGACCTAAAGCCTGCCTTTGATCTCGTCAAAAGATTTGATCGTTTGGACGACACGCTGCACCAAGCGGGTCATTCTAAGGATGATCGATATCAGATTTTGTTCCAAATCCTTCTCCTCAAAGTTTTTGATGAGCAGAGCCAGAAAGCTAAAAATGGAAGGATGATTATCCAGGATTTCAGTGTTCACAATTATTTGGATGCTGATGTCTTGAAGATTTTTGAAGATGGCCTGGGTAAATCGCTGGTTATGTATGGCCCGCTCTTGCCCAAGAAACCATCTACTAAGATTGGCTGCACTGGAGCGACTTTGAAGGAGGTGTCGAGGATTCTATGCGCGATCAATATTCTCGATTCATCTCCTCAGGTCATACAAGATTTCTTCATGTATTTCGGAAGGTTTTTGTATAAGGTCGATCTTGGGCAGTACTTTACACCTTACGAAGTGATTGAACTTATCGCGAAGCTCGTAAATCCGAGTTTTGGGGATGTGGTGAGAGATCCTGCTTGTGGGACATCAGATTTTTTGGTTGGAGCAAAGCGGGTTGCTTTAGATCGTCATGGGGTTGATATATCTTCGCAGCTCCATGGTGTAGATACTGCTGACATGGCTGTCAATCTTTCTGTGTTTAATATGATAATTAACGGCGCGGGTGGGGCGCACATTGAGTCTGGTGATAGTTTAAAGGATATCAAGAAGCACGAGGGTAATTATACTGTCGCGTTGTGTAACCCACCATTTGGTACGAGAATTGTTGAGAAGCGAAAAGATGTGCTTGCCCTGTACGAGCTAGGTACTGAGGAAAAAGGTGGGAAGCGTGTTCCTTTAAAATCCCAGGAAACCGGAATTCTTTTTGTTGAAGTGTGCATGCGTTCGATTAGGCCGGGAGGGCGGGTAGGTATCATTTTGCCTAATGGGTACTTGGGTAATAGGAGCCCTCGCTATACGGAATTTAGAAGGTG
Source organism: Pseudomonas zhanjiangensis (assembly GCF_041027545.1). NCBI lineage: Bacteria > Pseudomonadati > Pseudomonadota > Gammaproteobacteria > Pseudomonadales > Pseudomonadaceae > Pseudomonas > Pseudomonas zhanjiangensis. The sequence goes on from NZ_JBFTEG010000042.1 coordinate 1,713, forward strand.
GCTGCTGCGCCAAGCGCGAGTTGCTGCTGTGGTTGGATTCCCCCGGTTCACCTTTAAGAAGTCTGGTGCAGATGTGTCTGCCTCAGTTGTGATTTTGGAGAAGCGAGAGGAGCCGTTGGCTGAGGCTTCGGATAGTGCTGACTTTCCTATACATTTTAACTTGGTCGAAAAAGTAGGTTGGGATCTTCAAAGTAATAGGTCTGGTCGCGTTTATAAACGTGATCCCACGGATGGTGCCGTTATCCTGGATGCGGATAATATGCCTATTCTTGATGCGGACTTTAATCGTGTCGCTCAAGAGCTATACTCATCTACGGTGGTGGATGCTTTCCCGTGGCTCGCGAAGGGGGTATCTGAGGCCTGCTCTTCAGATAGCTGGGTTGTTCAGGCGTCAGGGGTAATTGGTCGTGCTGACTTGTGCCTTGATCCGAAGTTTTGGTGTCCTAAGCATCTCAGTGTTTGTAATGCTATAAGGTCACTGGAGCATTTCTCTGTCGGCGATGTATTGAGGCCTGTGGTCAGAAGGTTGAAAAAGCAGGCGAGTTCGGTCTATCGCTATGTGGAAATTGAAAAAATATATGAGAACTTTGGTGCATATATTTCTGAAGAGTATTTTGGTTGGGCTTTGCCAGATCGTGGAAAGCAGTTTGCTGCTCCCGGCGATGTTTTTATCGCTAACATCTGGTCAAGTGCTGGTAAGTGGATGATTGCTGGGGATGAGGCAGGGGATGGGAATCTTGTTGTTACAACTGGGTGTACTCACTTCGAGGTAATCCCAGGACAAGAGCATTTGCTACCTGACCTCGTATTTGGGCTTTGCTCGGAGGCATTCCGAGTCCAAATGCGTGCTAGGGCAACAGGGTCTGACGGTTTATCCTCCGTTGCTGTTGAGGACATAACCAAGATTGTCCTTCCGAGAATCACTTCTGCTGCCGTGCGGACCTCAATTGAGGAACGGATAAAAGAAGTTCGGGATGGGCATATGGTGTTGTCGCGTGTAGTACGTGATGAACTTGAATCTCATGCACCTAACGCCAACATCCCTCCGCGCTCTGCGCACGTCGTGCAGGTGTAATCACGAGGGGGGCTCCTACCCAGCTAGGGGTTCCCCTTTTTGCTGCTTATCTCTAGATGATTTCATCATCTACTTCCGTTATTGCCTGGCGGGACAGCGCTAGCGAAAGGTTCGTGATTCCGTCTGCCTTGCCGCGGACAAACTCACGATCAGCCGCAACGGCGGACTTGTAGGCGAGTTGGACGCCTTCGAGCTTGTCTGTCATGCGCTTCCAGATCTCGCCCAGCAGGCGCTCCGCGAAGGCTTGGACGCAGAATGGGCGGCGGTCCCTCGGGCGGCGGTCGATCACGGTTGCGATGGCCGCGCCCAAGACGAGGTCGCCGGTCATGATCGCGGTACGGGCGGCGGTTTCGAGTTCGACTGGCCCGGCTCCTTCGAGTTGCTGCATCAGGTGAGTGCGTTTCGGATCGCCCAAGGCGACACGGCCTAGCATAGTTGCGGGCGAGGCGTATACGCAGGCGATGGCGGCGGCCTCCGCTGCATAGTCTTGAAGACCTTTGAGCATCGCGGCGCGGTCAGCCTCGGAGGAGGCGATGAGATTGCGGTGAATGTTGGCGGCCTTGTTCGCGGCGGCCTTCTTGGCGAAGGCACGAGCGGCGGCGCGGTCCTCGGAGGCGGCGGAGGCGATGATATCGTCAGCCTCGCGGGAATACTTGTCTCGGGCTTCGAGGGCGGTTGCTTGCAGCTTCTCGATCTTGCGCGAGAAGGCAGTCGCCGTCTCGGCAGCGCGGTCGCTGAGGTACTGGGCGCGCTCCTCGTTGAGCAACTCGACCCGGGGAACGGTGTTGAAGTCGATGGTTGCCATGTCGGGATCCTGTCTCAGTTGTCACAACCGGGAGAGGCCCAAAACACGTAACCGGCGGGGCTCATCCCAACCAAAGCACGGGCGCAGCAATGCCTACGCTTTCGATAAGAATATGACCCGCTTCCAATTCAAGGAAAGAAAAATAATTTGTACATCAATGACTTAACTTTACTTTTCGGGCTCTGTGGGGCGCAGATGATGGCCCGCACCAGCGGGCGGCTGGGGTCGGAGCGGCACTGCATACGTACGAATTGACGCGCGCCGCTCCGGGGCGTCTCCTGAGCCCGGACTGTAGTGGTCTACTGATCCCGGACACCGATTTAGGCGAAAATCCTCGCCGTGAGAGAGGTGTCTGATGAGCAAACAACGACGTACGTTTTCCGCCGAGTTCAAACGCGAGGCAGCCGCCTTGGTG
>NZ_JBFTEG010000043.1:0-3428 GCF_041027545.1 Pseudomonas zhanjiangensis
TTGCTTGACGACCATAGAGAATTGGAACCACCTGATCCCATCCCGAACTCAGTAGTGAAACGATTCATCGCCGATGGTAGTGTGGGGTCTCCCCATGTGAGAGTAGGTCATCGTCAAGCTTCTAAAATCAAACCCCCCAGCCGCTAACGCGGCTGGGGGGTTTGTCTTTGCGCGGGAAAAAGGTACCGCCGGGGCAAGAGAGGGCTGCATGAGTCGCGCAGCCTTGGTAGGCAGTGAGAGGGGGGGGCGTTATCATGCGCCGGTCATCGGTTAGTGAGTTCATCATGCTGCCATTACTAAAGCTGCTTCAGGATGGCCGCTTCCATTCAGGCGAAGAGCTCGGCGCCGCTATGGGCGTAAGTCGGTCGGCAATCTGGAAGCAGTTACAGTGCCTGGAGGCAGAGACTGGGCTGCCAGTGCATAAGGTGCGTGGGAAGGGATACCGATTGGCCAACCCGCTCATCTTGCTGGATGAGCAGGTCTTGCGGGCGCAGTCAGCGGAAGGTAGCTGGCCTATCTCTGTTCTGCGGTCGGTAGACTCCACCAATGCTGAGGCGCTTCGGCGTTTGTTGGCGCGTGAGGCGCCGCCCTTTGTGCTGCTGGCTGAGCGCCAGACAGCAGGCCGTGGGCGTCGTGGGCGCAGTTGGATTAGTCCGTTTGGCGAAAACCTCTATTACAGTCTGGTGCTTCGCGTCGATGGGGGAATGCGCCAGCTGGAAGGGCTGAGTCTCGTTGTCGGCGTGGCGCTACTACACGCCTTACGTAGCGCAGGTCTGGAGGCGGTGGGTTTGAAGTGGCCAAATGATCTTCTGCTTAATGGTCGCAAGATCGCCGGTGTCCTCCTTGAGCTGTCGGGTGATCCTGCCGATGTGTGTCATGTCGTGATAGGGATCGGAGTCAATGTGAACATGCTTGCCTCCGAGCAGCATGAGATCGATCAGCCCTGGACGTCCATGCGGGCTGAGCTGGGTCGTTACTTCGACCGCAATGAGTTGGTTCGTCAGCTAAATGGCCAGTTGTCCCGGTACCTGGCCAAACACTTCGAATTCGGCTTCAGTGCGATTAAGGATGAGTGGCAGGCTAATCACCTGTGGCAGGGGCGAGATGTTGTTCTGCATACGGGCGCTACGCCGATTGAGGGTAAGGTGCTCGGGGTAGACTCCTCGGGAGCCATTTGTCTGCGGGTGGCAGGTGTCGAGCAGCGTTTCAGTGGTGGAGAGCTTGGGTTGAGGTTGCGTGATGATTCTTGAGCTCGATTGTGGAAATAGCTTTATCAAGTGGCGGGTGCTCTCGGAAGATGTTTCGCAAGTAGTGTGTGGTGGTGTGGTCGGCTCAGATCAGGAGTTGGTTGCTACGCTGCTCGCCCAGCGCCTGGAATTGCGAGCATGCCGCCTGGTGAGTGTGCGTACCGACGTTGAAACAGAGGCATTGCTTCGCGAGTTGCAAGCAACCTTTGCAATCGCCTGCACCTGTGCCCAACCCGCTCAGGAACTCGCCGGTGTTCGCAATGGCTATTCGGAGTATGAGCGTCTTGGCTTGGATCGCTGGTTGGCGGTGGTGGGGGCGTTTCGCCAAGTGCGGAAAGCCTGCTTAGTACTGGATCTCGGTACTGCGGTTACCTCTGACTTCGTCGACTCTGCCGGGGCGCACTTGGGGGGGTTCATCTGTCCCGGGGTACCGCTGATGCGTAATCAATTGCGTACGCATACCCGCAGGGCGCGCTACGACGAGGGGCTTGCTGTTCGGGCTTTGCGCAATTTGTTGCCGGGGCGCTCGACGTCCGAGGCAGTCGAGCGGGGTTGTTCATTGATGTTGCAAGGGTTCGTTCGTACGCAGCTCGATATGGCCAGCACCCTTTTCGACAGTGAATTTGAGGTATTCCTGACGGGGGGGGATGCGGCATTGGTGGCTGAGACCATTCCCCGCGCGCGGATAGTGCCGGACCTGGTCTTCATTGGGCTGGCCGTCGCCTGCCCGCTGAAATGAGGTGCTAGATGCGCTGGATCTTTTTGCTGTTGTTCGTGCTCAATGTGTTCTATTACGTGTGGCATCAACAGCAAGCGCCGCTGAGGGCCAAGGAAGTAGCATCAACTGTGCCAATGCAGGAGGGCAGGCGGAATATCCGCCTGCTAAGCGAGTCCGAACGTCGTCAGCGCCCGGCTCGGGCTCCGTTGGCACAGCCTGAGTCGGCTTGCCTTTTCTTGGGTGGGTTCGAGCAAGAGTCTGCGGCTGCTATGTTGGCCCAGCGCTTGATCAGCTTGGATATCCGTGCGCGTGTCGAGGCTGTCGACGCGACCGCGGGTGTCGACTACTGGGTGTATTTGCCACCGGTGGCATCACGTCAGGCATCCTTGCGTCAGCTCAAGGAGCTGCAGGCCCGCAAAATCGATAGCTACATCATTAGCCAGGGTGAGCTGGAAAACGGAATTTCCCTCGGGATCTTTCCTCGTCCCGACTCGGCCGAGAGCGTAATGCAACGGCTGCGCGACGCCGGCTACACGCCGCTGTTAAAAGAGTTGCCTCGTGCACATCGCAATTATTGGGTGCGGATCGCGCCCGAGAGCCGCCGTCTTGCCGACGATTCTCTACTCCAGGCCTTGGCATTGGACTTTAGTGGCCTGCGGCATCAATTAATGCCGTGTGAAAGCATTGCAACCCAGCAAAAGATTGACTAGAATGGCGCCCGCTCTACAGGGGGACGCCGAAAGGAAGTTGCTGTAGGGTTGCTGTCAACGTAGCTAAGCTCAGGTTTTTAATGAGAAAATGCTTGACAGTAGGGTGGCTTCCAATGAGAATGCCGCCTCCTTTTGGAGGGATTCCCGAGTGGCCAAAGGGATCAGACTGTAAATCTGACGTCATCGACTTCGAAGGTTCGAATCCTTCTCCCTCCACCAGATTTTAGCGTGAGCTTAGGGCTCCGCGGGTATAGTTCAGTGGTAGAACCTCAGCCTTCCAAGCTGATGATGCGGGTTCGATTCCCGCTACCCGCTCCAGCTTTTTGGTTGCGTAATGTGTTTCGCTCATGTAGCTCAGCTGGTAGAGCACACCCTTGGTAAGGGTGAGGTCAGCGGTTCAAATCCGCTCATGAGCTCCATTTAATAAAGGCAGATATGAAAGTATCTGCCTTTGTTTTAATGGTGATGTGACTTGCTCAATTCTTCGCTGGGAGACGGTCAAGATGGCTAAAGAAAAATTTGAACGTAACAAACCGCACGTCAACGTAGGCACCATCGGTCACGTTGACCACGGTAAAACCACCCTGACCGCAGCGCTGACCAAGGTTTGCGCTGAGACTTGGGGTGGCTCTGCTCGTGACTTCTCCCAGATCGACAACGCTCCGGAAGAGAAAGCGCGCGGCATCACCATCAACACCTCCCACGTTGAATACGATTCGCCGACCCGTCACTACGCCCACGTAGACTGCCCGG
>NZ_JBFTEG010000044.1:0-3276 GCF_041027545.1 Pseudomonas zhanjiangensis
TGTGCTTGAGCTGTTCGGCGGCGACGCTGCCCAGCTCGGCATCGTCGAGCAGTTCGACCAGGGTGGCGATGTTGTAGCCGCCCTGCATGGTGCCCAGCAGTTCGACGGCGCGCTGCTTGTTGATCAGCGGGGAAGCGGCTTCGCCCTTGGCAACGGCAGAGAGGAAACCGGCCTTGACGTAGGCGGCTTCGTCCACGCCTGGCGGTACGCGGTTGGTGATCAGGTCAACGAGAAATGCTTCTTCGCCAGCCGGCGGGTTCTTCAGCAGCTCGACCAGGCCTGCGGTTTGTTCGGCGTTCAGCGCCAAGCCTGGCAGGCCTTCGGCGGCGCGCTCTGCGAGGTGATTGCGATAGGCTTCAAGCACGTTTTTTCCTCTTTCACGGCCCACCAGGACGGTGGGAGATCAGGTTACGATCAAATATGTGAGGCGATGCGCCTACATATCCTCTGGGTGTGTCGACACCTCAGTAACAAGCAGCGCTAGTTCCCCACGGTGACATCAAGCTTTCGACGCTTCCAGGAAGTCCTTGGCGAAGCGCTGCAGCACGCCGCCGGCCTGGTACACGCTGACATCGGCGGCGGTGTCCAGGCGGCAGGTCACCGGCACCTGGACCACCTCGCCATCGCGGCGGTTGACCACCAGGGTCAGGTCGCAGCGCGGCGCCACCTCGCCCTTGATGTCGTAGGTCTCGCTGCCGTCCAGGCCCAGGGTCAGGCGGGTGGTGCCCGGCTTGAATTCAACCGGCAGCACGCCCATGCCCACCAGGTTGGTGCGATGGATGCGCTCGAAGCCCTCGGCGACGATGACCTCGACGCCGGCCAAACGCACGCCCTTGGCTGCCCAGTCACGCGAGCTGCCCTGGCCGTAGTCGGCACCGGCGACGATGATCAGGTTCTGCTTGCGCGACATGTAGGTCTCTATGGCCTCCCACATGCGCATGACCTGGCCTTCCGGTTCCACGCGGGCCAGGGAGCCCTTCTTCACCTGGCCATCGACCACGGCCATCTCGTTGACCAGCTGCGGGTTGGCGAAGGTGGCGCGCTGCGCGGTCAGGTGATCGCCGCGGTGGGTGGCGTAGGAGTTGAAGTCCTCTTCCGGCAAGCCCATCTTGTGCAGGTACTCGCCCGCCGCCGAATCCAGCAGGATGGCGTTGGACGGCGACAGGTGATCGGTGGTGATGTTGTCCGGCAGGATCGCCAGCGGACGCATGCCCTTGAGCGTGCGCTCGCCGGCCAGCGCGCCTTCCCAGTACGGCGGGCGACGGATGTAGGTGGACATTGGCCGCCAGTCGTACAGCGGGCTTTCGGCCTCCTGCACGGTGCCGAGATCGAACATCGGGATGTAGATCTGCTTGAACTGCTCGGGCTTTACGCTGGCGGCGACGATGGCGTCGATTTCCTCGTCGCTCGGCCACAGATCCTTGAGGGTCACCGGATTGCCGTTCTGGTCATGGCCCAGCACATCCTGCTCGATGTCGAAGCGCACGGTACCGGCGATAGCATAGGCCACTACCAGCGGCGGCGAAGCCAGGAAGGCCTGCTTGGCGTAGGGGTGGATGCGCCCGTCGAAGTTGCGGTTGCCGCTCAGTACGGCGGTGGCATAGAGGTCGCGGTCGATGATTTCCTGCTGGATCAGCGGATCCAGCGCGCCGGACATGCCGTTACAGGTGGTGCAGGCGTAGGCGACGATGCCGAAGCCGAGCTTCTCCAGTTCAGCCAGCAAGCCGGCCTCTTCCAGGTACAGCTTGGCGACCTTGGAGCCCGGCGCGAAGGAGCTCTTCACCCAGGGCTTGCGCAGCAGGCCCAGCTCGTTGGCTTTCTTCGCCAGGAGGCCGGCGGCCACCAGGTTGCGCGGGTTGGAGGTGTTGGTGCAGCTGGTGATGGCGGCGATGATCACCGCGCCATCGGGCATCAGCCCCTCGGCTTCCTCGTTCTTGCCAGCCTGCAGCTTGGCCTCGTCGGCGATGCCGCGCTCGGTCAGCGCCGAGGTCGGTAGGCGGCGGTGCGGGTTGGATGGCCCGGCCATGTTGCGCACCACCGTGCTCAGATCGAACTGCAGCACGCGCTCGTACTCGGCGGAGACCAGGGCATCGGCCCACAGGCCGGTGGTCTTGGCGTAATGCTCGACCAGGGCCACCTGCTCCGGCTCGCGCCCGGTGAGCTTGAGGTAGTCGATGGTCTGCTGGTCGATGTAGAACATCGCCGCGGTGGCGCCGTACTCCGGACACATGTTGGAGATGGTCGCGCGGTCGCCGATCGACAGGCTGTCGGCGCCCTCGCCGAAGAATTCGACCCAGGCACCGACCACTCGCTCCTTGCGCAGGAACTCGGTCAGGGCCAGGACGATATCGGTGGCGGTGATGCCGCTCGGGCGCTTGCCGCTGAGCCTGACACCGACGATATCGGGCAGGCGCATCATCGACGGATGCCCCAGCATCACGGTCTCGGCCTCCAGGCCGCCGACACCGATGGCGATTACGCCCAGGGCGTCGACATGGGGGGTGTGGCTGTCGGTGCCGACACAGGTGTCGGGGAAGGCCACGCCGCCACGGGCCTGGATCACCGGGCTCATCTTCTCCAGATTGATCTGGTGCATGATGCCGTTGCCGGCCGGGATCACGTCGACGTTCTTGAACGCGGTCTTGGTCCACTCGATAAAATGGAAGCGGTCCTCGTTACGGCGGTCTTCGATGGCGCGGTTCTTCTCGAAGGCGTCCGGATCGAAACCCGCCGCCTCAACGGCCAGCGAGTGATCGACGATCAGCTGGGTCGGCACCACCGGGTTGACCTTGGACGGGTCACCGCCCTGCTCGGCGATGGCGTCGCGCAGGCCGGCCAGGTCGACCAGCGCGGTCTGGCCGAGGATGTCATGACAGACTACGCGGGCCGGGTACCAGGGGAAGTCCAGGTCGCGCTTGCGCTCGATAAGTTGCTCCAGCGCGGCGTTCAGGCTGTTCGGCTCGCAGCGGCGCACCAACTGCTCGGCCAACACGCGGCTGGTGTACGGCAGGCCGGCCCAGGCTCCGGGCTTGATGACGTCGACGGCCTCGCGGGCGTCGAAATAGTCCAGCTGGGTGCCGACCAGTGGTTTGCGAAATTGAGTGTTCATTTACTTGCGATCCTTGAGCGGCACGAACTTGAGATCTTCCGGACCGACGTAGTTGGCGCTCGGACGGATGATCTTGCCGTCGATGCGCTGCTCGATGACGTGGCTGGACCAGCCCGAGGTGCGGGCGATGACAAACAGCGGCGTGAACATGGCGGTGGGCACGCCCA
>NZ_JBFTEG010000045.1:0-3192 GCF_041027545.1 Pseudomonas zhanjiangensis
ACTGCTGCAGTTGCTGCTGCTCGTGGCTCTTCACCGGCACCGGCCGGATGCCCTGACAGCGCGCCGCTTCGAGGATGGCGTCGCAGTCGTTGCGATCGGTCTTGTTGCGCCGCCGGTAGGGCCGCACGTAGCGCGGATGCAGCAACAGCACCCGATGGCCCAGCGCCTGCGCCAGTCGCCCCCAATAATGCGCCGTGCCGCAGGCCTCCATCACCCACTCGACCGGCTCGGCCTGCTCCTGTATATATCGGCGGAACGCCCCACGACTCAGCCGCCTGCGCTGACTCACCGCGCCGGCACGGACACTCTCGGCAACCTGGTAAACGGACTTGGCCAGATCAACTGCTATGCGTTTCATCAGCGCTCTCCCAGCGAACAGTCAACACCGTTATCGGTATAGAACCGGGGTGCGGGGAGAGTCCATTACAGCATTCAAGTCGCTCGCTTCGCTCACTCGGGACCGGCTAAAGCCGGCCCCTTAACCAAACGTTAGGTTCACTTGAGATACATCATGCCCGTCATCAAGCATGGATATTGCCGAGCATTACGGGAAAACCCCATGGTCTATTCTGATGCGGCCCCACAAAAAGACACTGAGTATGCATACACATACATTGCAAAGTGCAGAAAAACCAAGGAAGTAAAAATTGGGAAGGCCGTAGATCCTTGCTCTAGGCTAGCAAACATCAAAAAAGACAAATTCGGCCCATACACCCAAAACGATTTTAAACTTGAATGCTTAGTTAACACCGGAGTCTGCGAGAAATTCTTGCATCTTGTGTTCAAAAAATACCAAACTCCCTATAACGATCCATTCACCTTTCAAGGTGCATACAAAACAGAAAAATTTGCTCTTCCTCAATGGGCAACTAAAAATCTAGAAATAACAGTGCGCGCCACTATTGAAGTCGGTGGATTTCGCAACAACCATGCTGAAAAAATACCCAGCATCAAAGAAGTCCGCGCTGCAGTAAACCTAACTACTGGTTCAAGTCGCTCGCTTCGCTCACTCGGGACCGGCTAAAGCCGGCCCCTTAACCAAACGTTAGGTATTCGCTCTATGGAAGGCGCGCCAAAAATTGAAGGCAGTAAATTAGTGATCCTGCGCATGGCAGGAGTGGCTATGATTATTGCCTGTGTCAACTATGCTTATATTGGATACATCACCGGAATAATTGAGGTAGGGACAAGGCGTCATTCGCTCCTAATGGCTGGTGAAAACCTCTGGCTTGGCTATTTGTTTTTACTATCATCCGCAGCAATATCGACATTTTTACTATTCATAAATAAAAGCCAAGCTAAAGAATTTAATGCTCTTGCAAAAACATTTGGTAGCGCATGGTTCGTAATACTAGGTGCCTGCATACTAACTAACATGAGCGCACGCTAACACCTAACTAGTGGTTCAAACCGTTCGCTCCGCTCACTGGGACGGGCTAAAGCCCGCCCCTTAACCAAACGTTACCCAATGATAGTGAGATCGGCGTAAGGAAACGTAAATGACATGGAATCAAGGTGACCAAAAAGCAAAAAATCTGCTATTAAGCGAAACCAAACAGCGCTGTCGCCTAACTGCTGTTAAGGCAAACAGCGCTGTTTGGTTTCGCTGGAAGCCGCTGTTTTCTGATTTTTGCCACCTTGAGTTTTACCTGCATTTACATGCCCGCTGAGCGGGCGCGTGCAAATCATCGGATAACAACTCACTAGAGCGAACACTTCGTGTCGCTCACTTCGAACGTTAGAAGCCAATATGAAATCTGTATATATCCTCCATCATGTACACGAATTCGCTGACGGCCACGAAGATCAAAAAATTATTGGTGTCTTTTCATCAGAAGAAAATGCCAAAGCCGCCCTCAACCTCGTAAAGTCTCAGCCTGGATTCTCTAATACACCCGAAGGCTTTGGAATTGCTGAATGGCAGTTAGATCGCGCAGGGTGGCTCGAAGGCTATGTCAGCATTTAACCTAAATCGTGCGGCGTGCTTGGCTTCTAACATGTGGTTCAAATCGTTCGCTTCGCTCACTCGGGACCGGCTAAAGCCGGCCCCTTAACCAAACGTTAGGGTCAAAACAAATAACGGAGTACCACGCACATGGAAGTCAGATGCAACTCACTAAATGAAGTCCGTGAAAACGTCGATAGAATTGATCGTGAAATCGTTACGTTACTCGCTAAGCGCGGCAATTTTGTCACTCAAGCAGCATCATTCAAAAAAACAACAGACGAAGTAAAAGCACCCAATCGAGTCGAGCAAGTTATTGCAAAAGTTACAGCGCTTGCACAAGAGCAAGGTGCGAACCCTGTGGTAGTAGAAAGCGTCTATCGCGCTATGATATCGGCGTTCATTGATGCAGAGTTAAAAGAGCACTCTCTGCTTAACGCACATAGCGGCAACCCTAACTAGTGGTTCAAATCGCTCGCTTCGCTCACTGGGACGGGCTAAAGCCCGCCCCTTAACCAAACGTTAGAGGTACTGCCTTGCCAAACTATCTCCCGATATCGGTGCCCAACAACAGTCGGTTCATGGTATTCGTTGACGGAGAGAATCTCTCTATCCGTTACAAAAACCATCTAGAGAAGAACGGAATTGAAGCCCCGAATCACGTTAAGCATGTTCATGATGTATATACATGGACACAATACGCCAATAGGCATACGCATAGTAAATGCTCATTAGTCAGAAGCTTTTACTATACATGCGCAAAGGGCGACCATGACCGAATCGAAGCCCTGCAAGATGAACTAATTGATTGCGGCATAAGTGATCCAAGAGTGTTCAAGAAAAACACCAGCAACCGCTCAAAGAGAGTAGACATAACGCTTGCAACAGAAATGTTGAGCCACGCATTCCACGACAACTACGATGTAGCTGTTTTGGTCGCTGGAGATGAAGATTATGTGCCATTGGTTCAAGAAATTAAGCGTTCAGGCAAGCAGGTTGCCCTGTGGTTCTTTGAAGATGGTCTAAGCAGGCATTTAAAGCGCGAATGCGATATTTTCCTGAATATTGAATTTTTCTTATGTCGCGAGTCAGGCGAAATCGTAAAGTACCTCTAACAACTGTATATGGACTCTCCCCACAAGCGGCGAGCAATAGCTTTTCCAGCCCTGTCGTCAGTGCGGTTGCATTCGTATATCCGGCCTGTGTTGGGCGTTGCCGCCCTGGCCACTCTGTAGTTCGCACGACGG
>NZ_JBFTEG010000046.1:0-2872 GCF_041027545.1 Pseudomonas zhanjiangensis
AGCACCAAGGCGGCTGCCTCGCGTTTGAACTCGGCGGAAAACGTACGTCGTTGTTTGCTCATCAGACACCTCTCTCACGGCGAGGATTTTCGCCTAAATCGGTGTCCGGGATCAGTAGACCACTACACTCTCGGGGGAGAAGGCATCCGTGACCTTTGACCTGCCACAGGAGACCGGCTGGGTGGGCCTGGTCGTCGAAGACAGCCAGGAGAACAAGGCGTTCACCAACCCGGTCTGGTTGAAGCTGGTTGAGAAAGAGCAGTTCTGATCGAGCGTTTCACTGGCACAGAATGCCCGAGGCGCAACGCCTCGGGCATTCAACTTTCGACCCAATACCCTCTCGCACACTGCGCCAGGCCATAACCGTCAGGCAGCGGCTGCCGGCATCTCCTCTAATCGCCCTGCTTTCTATTGCCTGACGAATGCCTGTTCACCACGCGCACTTCCCGCTGCGGGAAGGGTATTTCGAAGCCGTGTTCCTGCAGCGCCTCAAGAATCATCAGCAACAGGTCCCCGCCTACGCGGTTCTTGCCGTCATCGACGCCCTCCATCCAGAACTCGACGAACATATTGATTCCGGACTCGCCGAAGCTGTCGATCTCGCAATCGGGGCGTTCCTCGAAGGGCACGTCCTCGCCGCTGAACACCTGCGGGTGACTGGCCACCACCTCCTTGATGATCTCCACCAGCTTCCTGACATCGGAATGGTATGCAACTGAGAAATCGACCCGATAGCGCTGGCTTTTGTCCTTGTGCGTCCAATTGGTGAATATCTCGGCGATGAACTTCTCGTTCGGCACCACGACATCCTTGCCGTCGAAGGTTTCCAGCGTGGTCGAGCGCATATTCAACTCGCGCACGAAACCGGTGCGCCCGTCTTCGAGTTCGACATAGTCGCCAATCGACACGGAGCGATCCATCAGGATGATGATTCCCGAGATGAAGTTGGAGGCGATCGCCTGCAGCCCGAAGCCGAGACCGACCCCCAGTGCGCCACCGAACACCGCGAGGGTGGTGAGGTTGATGCCCATGATCTGCAGCAACAACAGGAAGATCAGGAAGAATATCGCCACCTCGTACAGCTTCGCGGCCACTTCCCGGGTACGTACATCCAGGTTCTCCTGGTGCGAGATGAAGTCGCGACCGGTTTGGCTGCTGACACGCCCGAGCCAGAACAGGATGGAGCCGAAAATCGCAACGCGGGCAATGCCGTAGACCGAAATTTCGATATTGCCGAGATTGACCGAGATCGATTCGAGTATCTCGATCAAGCCGCCGAGCAGGCCGACCAGGTGCAGAAACAACAGCGGAATACCCAACCACCTGAAGGCCATGGCCAGAAACTTGTTGCGGACAAAGTTATGGATGATCGAATAGGCAATCAGGAGGATGGATATGATGAGCGCAAGCTGCACCAACCAGCCCTGATTCAACAGGGTCTCGCTTATTTCAACCGATATTCGCAACATCAGAATAGCGACTGTTGGAAAGATCAAGGCACCCAAGCGACTGATAAATTTGCGAACGGGATGAACGGCGGCCTCGTCGTAATGAGCATCGAGGATAGGCGCATACTTCCTGATGCGCTGAGCGACCAGCCAGGCGACGGCGTAAATTGCCAGAACGATAGCGACCTGCGTATAGGTTTCCGGCTGAAACACTACCTCCACCGCCTTATGGACAGCCTGCTCTACTTTATCGTCGAGATTATCCAGCATCATTTTCGGCAACCTTTATGCTACCCAACAGACCGTCCAAAGCAATTCAGAGAGCGCTGTTTATTAGCGCCGCGCGCTCAATCAAACAGCAGTATAGACAGCATCGATCTTTTCGGTGCCTTGGGCGGAGAAGCCGCTAAATACCCGTCATTTGGCTGGCAAGTCCATATAAAACGAGGGGGTGAACTACCAGACCCCCGAGGCCCGCTCTGCCCCATTACCAACCAGAAATAACTTTTTACGGTGGCGCCTATCGGCCACAACAAGGAGGCGGGCGGGTCATCAGCAGGCGAATTTTTATGGGATTGAGGCGAGCGGCGCGAGACTTTAGAAACAAGCGAGTCCTGCAACGGAACAAGGCCGATAACAATGTTGATCTACGTGATCGTTTGAACGCTTGCCCCCCGCTGCGCGAACTACGGAGTGGCCAGGGCGGCAACGCCCAACACAGGCCGGATATACGAATGCAACCGCACTGAGCACAGGGCTGGAAAAGCTATTGCTCACTGCTTGTGGGGATAGTCCATATACACTTGTTAGGAGTCGCTATTAAAAGCCACAGTACATTACTGTGCTGCATACAAGCATTTGATTTATGGCCAGACCCATAAATGTACTTGCGGCAATAGCTGTGACTACATAGGCCGCTTGGGATTTTAATTTGTTTTTAATATGTAACGCACCAATGACGGCCCCAATCGCAGCGCCAGGTAAGGAAAATAAGTAACCAAGCCACGCCATAGAGTCGGGGCCATTCAAATAATTCCACGAATAAAAAGCAGCAAGATATAGAGCTGAAACCAATGCTGCACCCGAGATAACTGCTGGACGCGAAGATACTATTACTGGAAGTAGAAATACGCCTACTTGGGGGAGCCAGAAATAAATAAAGTTTCCAAAAAAATATGAGCCTGCTGGAGCAATAGTAGCTGCAACAAGAACACCTAGAAGCACGCAAAGAATAGCTGCTGGTTTTTCATCTATGGAGTAACGCATGACGTCCTTGTGACTCCTAACGTTTGGTTAAGGAAGGTCTGAATTAGCCCGGTATTTCCCACCGACTTCAGCCTTCGCCGTTTTTGAAAGCGGGCCGTCGATCAAAATCGACCAGATGGCCTACCCACTTTTTCGTTTTTGACCGTCGCGAGTACCTC
>NZ_JBFTEG010000047.1:0-1773 GCF_041027545.1 Pseudomonas zhanjiangensis
CGAGCATTACAACGAGGAACATCCACACAGCGCACTGAAATACCGCTCGCCTCGGGAATTCAGGCGCTTGGCTGAGGCATCAACTTAACGGGGTGTCGGTGTCCGGTTTGATAGGGGTAAGTCCAGCAACCCAGCAAAGAAGCCTTTCTCAGAGTGGTAGGCGTCGACGAACCACGGCAAAGGAAACAAGAGCAACGTCGCCCAAAATACAAAACGCCCCCCCCCCAGAGGTAGAACCAAAAGAGGCTTCTTTTGGCCAAGGACGCATGGCGATAGCGCTCGTGATTGATGACTTGGTGGTAGTCCAGTTGCTCATACGCTTGAGGTTTTCTCTTCCCTGACGCCAACTCTTCATCGTAAGCCTCAATGGCTCGAAGGTCGGTCGGCGTGCTGCCTTGAAACATGCTGACCGGACAAATTTCTTGAGCCCGCCCCCAGGGCAGGCGCGAGCTGCCGAAGCGTTTTAACCAGCCACGCTTGGTCGAGCTTGGCTGGTCTGGAATGCGCTCGGGGTGATAGGCGCTGGCGGCGTAGTGGCTGTGCATGGTACGGGCGGGTCCTTAGCGTTTTGTGTCCTGATTGCGGTGGTTCTGCTCATCGGCCCAGAAGGCTTGGTTGACCTTATCGAAGCGTGGTTGGCTGTGCCGGCTCGCGTCGTAACTTAGACGGTCGGTGGGAGAAGGCGCGGGGAAGTGCCAATTGCGCCCCTCACCCTGCAGGGTGATCTGCGCCCGTACGGCCAGTTCATAAGTCTGCCATGGAATGCCCGCTTCTCTTGGCATGGGCTGGGAGGCAGGCACCTCATAGAACAGTTCCAGGGCATCCGGGTAGAGCCGCTGCGCCAGGGGGAGGATCGGGCTCAAACGGTGGTTGCTGACCAGCAGCAGGTCCTTGTGGCTCAACCGGTGAGCACCGCTGCGCAGCTGGCTTGCGGCCTCAATATTGGCGCTGCCTAGGCTCGCGGCCAAGCCAGGGAGGTTGCTTTCGATGCGTACCTGGGTGTTGGCGCGGCGCATGGCGTGGTACTCGGCCGGGTCAAGCAGGCCCATGGCGCCACTGTGGCGTGCCTGCTCGGGGTTTTTGCCGATGCTGATGCTGATGCGGATGCCGGCAAAGAGACTGACAAGGCGATAGAACGACTCCTGCGGGTCCGCCCACAGGTGACGGACATCCGCTTCGCGGTTGCCACCGAAGGGGCCGTTGGTCAGCCACTCTTCGATGGGTTGACCACTACAAGGTGTAGTCATGCAGTTACTTGATCTGCGCCCAGCTCAGCCTCACGCAGGGCAATAGCCTGCTCCAGCTCGGATGAGCGTTTGGCCCACTCGTCATGGGGCAAGGGTTTTGACCATTCAAGAATGGCTGGATCAGTGAATTGCGGTGGAGGGGCGAGCTTCTTCCGCTCAATCAGATCGATCCAATGGCTACCATCGCTTTGCGGCACACAGACCTCTTGCCGCTGGCGATTGAAGCGCACAGGAAGCGGTACAGGTTGGACCAAGTTATACAGAAGCAGCAGAATGGGAACGCCACAAAAGCACATGAAACCAAACCAGTAGAGCACCTGAATCTCTGGCGAGTCTTCTGATGCAGGCAAGGGCATTACGAAGAAAAAAGTAGCAGTATCGGCCACAGGATCATGACAAATGTAGTGGTCTACTGATCCCGGACACCGATTTAGGCGAAAATCCTCGCCGTGAGAGAGGTGTCTGATGAGCAAACAACGACGTACGTTTTCCGCCGAGTTCAAACGCGAGGCAGCCGCCTTGGTGC
>NZ_JBFTEG010000048.1:0-1330 GCF_041027545.1 Pseudomonas zhanjiangensis
TGAACGAGCCCCTTGAAACACAGGACACCGTTTCCCCCTTACCATAAGGGATAGGCAAACGACTGTGTTTATGACTACCAGCAAAAACAAAACCTTCGAAGTGCTCGGCCAGGAGCGGCGTCGCCGCTGGAGCGTCGAGGAGAAACTGGCCATGGTGCGCGAGAGCCTAGAGCCCGGGCAAAGCGTCTCAGTGGTGGCCCGGCGCAACGGCATCAACCCCAACCAACTGTTCCACTGGCGCAAGCTCTATCAGGACGGCAGCCTCTCGGCGGTCAGTGCCGGTGAAGCGGTGGTGCCTGCTTCAGAGCTGGCCGATGCCCTCAAGCAAATCCGCGAACTGCAACGGATGCTGGGCAAGAAGACCATGGAGGCCGAGATCCTCAAGGAAGCCGTGGAGATCGCCCGCTCGCGAAAATGGATTGCGCACTCACCCTTGTTGCCGGGGGACGACCAGTGAAAGCGGTCAGTGAGAGTCTCGGTGTGGCGCGCTCGCAATTGACGGCTCGACTCAAACAACCCGCTACGGGGGCGCAGCCGCGTCTCCGCCGGACGCTCGACGATGCGGCCCTGGTCGAGCAGATCAAGCAGGCCGTCAGCGAGTTGCCCAGCTATGGCTATCGTCGGGTCTGGGGGCTGTTACGTCGGCAGCATGAGCAGCAGGCCCAGCCACCGGTCAACGTGAAGCGGGTTTACCGCGTTATGCGAGATCACGATCTGTTGCTGGAACGCCGGCGCAAGCAGCCGGGAGTGGCGCGGCGCCACGAAGGTCGTGTCGCCGTGGACACGAGCAACACCCGCTGGTGTTCGGATGGCTTCGAATTCCGCTGCGAGGACGGCGAAAAACTGCGCGTGACCTTCGCCTTGGACTGCTGCGACCGCGAGGCCATCAGTTGGGTAGCCAGCCCAAACGGCTACAGTGGCGACGATGTCCGCGACGTGATGCTGGAAGCCATCGAGCAACGCTTCGGTAGCGAGCTGCCGGCGTCGCCGGTGCAATGGCTGAGCGATAACGGCTCGGCCTATACCGCCGAACAGACCCGGGCCTTTGCCCGGCAGATCGGTTTGCTGCCCCTGACAACCCCAGTATGCAGCCCGCAAAGCAACGGCATGGCGGAGAGCTTCGTGAAGACCATGAAGCGCGACTACATCCGCCACATGCCCAAGCCCGATCGAGCGACGGCCCTGCGCAACCTAGCCATCGCCTTCGAGCATTACAACGAGGAACATCCACACAGCGCACTGAAATACCGCTCGCCTCGGGAATTCAGGCGCTTGGCTGAGGCATCAACTTAACGGGGTGTCGGTGTCCGGTTTGATAGGGGTAAGTCCA
>NZ_JBFTEG010000049.1:0-1200 GCF_041027545.1 Pseudomonas zhanjiangensis
TCCCTGCGTCCGGGCGACGGCATCATCCACAGCTGGCTGAACCGCATGCTGCTGCCGGATACCGTCGGCACCGGTGGTGACTCGCACACCCGCTTCCCGATGGGCATCAGCTTCCCGGCCGGTTCCGGCCTGGTGGCCTTCGCCGCCGCCACCGGCGTGATGCCGCTGGACATGCCCGAATCCATCCTGGTGCGCTTCAAGGGCAAGATGCAGCCCGGGATCACCCTGCGTGACCTGGTCCATGCGATCCCCTACTACGCCATCCAGAAGGGCCTGCTGACTGTCGAGAAGAAGGGCAAGATCAACGCCTTCTCCGGCCGCATCCTCGAGATCGAAGGCCTGGACGAGCTGACCGTCGAGCAGGCTTTCGAGCTGTCCGACGCCTCCGCCGAGCGTTCGGCTGCCGGTTGCACCATCAAGCTGCCGGAAAAGGCCATCGCCGAGTACCTGCAGTCGAACATCACCCTGCTGCGCTGGATGATCAGCGAAGGCTACGGCGATGCCCGCACCATGGAGCGCCGCGCCCAGGCCATGGAAGCCTGGCTGGCCAACCCGCAGCTGATGAGCGCCGATGCCGACGCCGAATACGCCGAAGTCATCGAGATCGACCTCAACGAGCTGACCGAGCCGGTCCTCTGCGCACCGAACGATCCGGACGATGCGCGCCTGCTGTCCAGCGTTCAGGGCGAGAAGATCGACGAGGTGTTCATCGGTTCGTGCATGACCAACATCGGTCACTTCCGCGCCGCCGGCAAGCTGCTGGACAAGGTCAAGGGTGGTATTCCGACCCGTCTGTGGCTGTCGCCGCCGACCAAGATGGACGCTCACCAGCTGACCGAGGAAGGTTACTACGGCATCTACGGCAAGGCCGGTGCGCGCATGGAAATGCCGGGTTGCTCGCTGTGCATGGGTAACCAGGCTCGCGTCGCCGCCAACTCCACCGTGGTCTCGACCTCGACCCGCAACTTCCCCAACCGTCTGGGCGATGGGGCCAACGTGTACCTGGCTTCTGCCGAACTGGCAGCAGTCGCGGCGATCACCGGCAAACTGCCGACCGTCGAGGAGTACATGGCCTACGCGAAGGACATCGACAGCATGGCTGCCGACGTCTACCGCTACCTGTCCTTCGACCAGATCGCCGAGTTCCGCGAAGCGGCTGCCAACGCCCAGATCCCGGTCGTTCAAGCCTAAGCGTTACCC
>NZ_JBFTEG010000005.1:0-228057 GCF_041027545.1 Pseudomonas zhanjiangensis
GGAACCACCTGATCCCATCCCGAACTCAGTAGTGAAACGATTCATCGCCGATGGTAGTGTGGGGTCTCCCCATGTGAGAGTAGGTCATCGTCAAGCTTCTAAAACCAAACCCCCCAGCCGCTAACGCGGCTGGGGGGTTTGTCTTTGTGCCCTGAAAAATGGGTTTACCTAAAGGGTTTCGGGGCCAACCAAGCGTGGCGTTGGCAATGACCTGCATCATTTGGCTATCTCTGGGTCCGGTCAGGCGCCTCGGATGAGACATATCCGCTGGACTGCAGGGGGATTAAGGGGCGAGAGGGCCACCTTTGAAAAGGTCTCGTTACTTTCGGCGCCACTGTCCCTGCCATTGGATATATTGCCCGGGCGGAGTTTTCTCGATGGCTTTCTTACCGGCTATAGCTTCCACGTCGCTGAGTTTGATGCCGTTTTGCTCGGCCAGTCGTTGATACTCGGCGCGTCGGGCCTGGTTGATCAGGCGTGCAATCTCATCGACATTGGCTCCAGCTCTGACGACGCCGACATACCCATTGGACATTTCGCCGATTTGGCCGCTGGCCTTGGCATCCCCCAGAGCGGACATGGCTTCGTTGAGGTTAAGGGCGAGGGCTGGGAGGCTCAGGCTTAGCAGCAGTAGCAAGCTGGCGATGCTTCTATGCAGGGTCATTGTCTTGCTCCTCAAAACAGTCCGCTGGACTCACTGAACATGCTGTCCAGCGCCTTGTCCACCTTGATATAGATTTCGTGCTCGATCTTCACGTTGAGGTTGATGTTGATCGGCTCTTTGGGGGCTGCCATTTGTATTGTTGGGGTGCAGGCAGTGCTCAGCAAGGCCAGCATTAGAGCAGCTAAACAGCGTTGTGAGCACATAGGGCATCCTCCTTAGGGCTCCTCGGGCGCGGCCGGGGTGGAGCGTTGCAGCAGGCGCTGCTGGACTCGCAGCTTGATTGTCTCATTCACCTTATCGGTCAATTGCAGGCTGGCCAATAGGCTGGGGATGTCTTCCTCAAGATTGACGTTGAGATGAATGGGGCGGCCTTGTTCGATTGTTGGATTCTGGCCTTCCAGGCGAAGCGCTAGGTTCAGTTTTCCTTCTGGATGGTAGTCGACTTGGCTGCTGAGTGTCGCAAAGCGGAAGTCCTGGAGAGATTGGGCAACCAGTCGCATGGTCGGGTTGCTTTGGCCTAGTGCACGGATGCGCTCTGAGTCGAAGCGAAGCCTCCCGCCGGGAGGGCGTGCGTATACCTGGCCGTGGTCAATGGCAATCCCGTTTGCACTCAGTCGCAACGGTAGGCGACCGTCGAGGGTGCCGCTGCCGGCCAGCCCTTCGGCCGGGTAGATGTTGAAAAGTCGCGTGAGTTGAAGACCTTGCAGTTCCAGTGGAAAGAGCAGAATGGGCTCGGCGAGATCCCATTGCTTTGCGCCGAGACGGACTTTGCCGCCCAATACGGCGGCCTCGGCTTGCCGCACCAGCAACCTGCCCAGGCGCGGTCGTATAGTCGAGGCCTGATAGCGGCCATTCAGCTGTAGCGGGCCAAAGGGAATGCCGGGGTTGGCTTGTTCGAGGTCGAGTTGGGCGAGCTCAACACTCAGCCGCCTCTGATCCAGGCTGAGTCGTAGCTGAGTATTCAGGCCGCTAAATTCGGTGCGGTCATAGATCCCGCTGATGCCCTTGCCGGTTAGGTCCAGTTGGATCGCTGGCGGTTGGCCAATGGCTGCCAGATCCAAGCGAGCACTGGCGTTTAGGCGGCCATTGCTGAGGTCGAGCAGTGCTGGCCAGTTGGTGAAGGTTTGGCGCAAAGGATTGCCGGCGCGGAGGAACAGCTCTTCCAGGCGAGCGGTCACGTGCAGGCGCTGATCCATTCTCAGGTGGGCCTGCACCATCAGTTGCAGCGACGTGTCCGTCGACAGGCGACCGTCAAGCGCTACATGGTCCTGGTCAGCGTCGAACTTGCCGCGCCACTTCCAGCCTTGGGGCTGCAGCGCGGCATGTTCCAGGCGTTCAGTTCTGATGCCGGTCTGGCCCGCCGCTTGCCAGGCAATCGCGCTGCCCTCCGGCCATTGTGCGATCAGGTGAGTGCCTTGCAGTTCACCGCTCAGTCCTAGCAGGTGCAGGTCGCCGTTTTGCAGGTCGCCAGCTTCCAGCGTGGACCCCGTGGCGAGATCCAGTCTGAGTTGCTCGCTGTCCAGATGGGCACTCAGTCGCAGCTTCGCCTTCAGGTCGTGGGCTTTCCAGTCATATAGCGTTAGCTGCTCGCTGGTCGCGGTTAGCGTGGCATCCTCCAGCTCTACGGCCCAGGGGGGGGCGTTCGCCACGGCAGCTTTGCCCTGAAGATCGAAGCGGACTGGGCCAAGGCTGCTCAACTCAATGGCCAGGGGTAGGGCGCGCCCAGTGAGGCTGCTTGGTACTGCAGTGAGCGGGCCGCTCGACTGCATGCGCAACCTCAGGACGTCCGCTCGCAAGGGCGGAGGTAGGGCATTCAGCCAGGCCGTAGAAGTCGGCTGCAGCTGCAGGTCGCCTTCTAGCCGTTCCGCGAACCATTCTCCGGCGGTCGCGTGGACGGCAAGCGCCAGTTGGCCTTGCACCCGGCCAATGCCAGGGATTGACCAGGGCTCGGAAAGTGAGACGCGGGCTTCAATATCGCCGCTGGCGTTCTGCAGGTTGCCCAGGTCCAGTGAGCCGGGGGCTAGTCGCAATCGCCAGGTGGCTGCCACCGTTGCCGCGCTCGGGGCGGGGGGCGGCGGAGGACTGGTGGAGGGTAGCCATTGCTCGAGCCAGCGGTGCAGAGCCATGGCTTGGCTCAAGTCGGGGGCTGCCAGCTCTGCGAGCCACAGGGTTTCCTTCGCGCTGCTTATCAAGCTGCTGTCTAGGCGCAGTTGCTGTTGGCCATTGACGGCCAGCGTCATCTGTACAGCCAGTGCGTCTGGCGGGCCCTGAACCTGAGCGCGCCAACTCAGCTGGTCATCACCCTCCAGGTCGAGCTGCGCCTCAAGGCCTGCTGGCGTGCGGGCGTTACCGAGCATCCGCAGTGTGCCTTGCAGGGAGCAGCGACCCCTTGCGCAGGGCAACTCGGCGAGCAATTGGTCAATCTGCAGGCGTTGCGGCAGCATGCTCAGGTAGCTGCTCAGGTAGCTGCTCAGGGCCTGTAGGTCTGCCGAGATGTTGGAGGGGGCGGCAGGCTGACGTTCGGCAACGGGGCGCCAGTCCAGAGCGAGTCGAGCAATCTGCATGTCCTGCCAGAACGGCGGGGACGGCCCGAATGCGCGCCAGCCCAGCTGCAGGCCTTCGGCCTCGAGGCGCAGGCTGCCTTGAGCGTCTTGTCTCAGCAGGCTCAGGTGGGCCAGGCGAATACCATTGAGCGCGATACTCGCACCTTGCCAATCGATTTGGCGGATATGCTGCTGGGCCACTAGCCGAGTCCAGCTGAAGTAGCCGTATCCACCTAGCAGTAGCAGCAGTGCCAGCAAGCCGAGGGTTCGCAGCCAGGTTCGCCGGCCGTTCATGATGGGCGCGTCCATTGCAGGGCTTTGGGTTGTTGTTGGGACGTTACCCCATGAGCCTCCAGCTGCCAATCTGGATATTCGCTGATTTGTGTGAATGCATCGTATGGATGTATATTTGATGCAAAATCACGCTGAGGGCGCCCGTCATGAGTGCACTTGTTCGACCGCTTGCCGACGCCGATGCGGTGCTGGCCAAGGCCCTGCTCAACACCCGCGAACAGCTCGGGCTGACGCAGCAGGAACTGGCGGACATCGTCGGTGTGCATCGCACGGCGATTAGTCGCTGGGCCGACAGCGGCTTGCGTCCGCAGAGCAAGACCGGTGAGTTGGCGTTGCTGCTGATTCGCATCTATCGCGCGTTGTTCGCCTTGTTTGGCGGCAACCTGCAGGACATGCGGCATTTCTTGCGCACGGAAAACCAGCATCTGGCCGGCGTGCCATTGGTGATGATGGGGCAGGTGCAGGGCTTGGTCCATGTGCTGGAATATCTGGATGCGATCCGTGGCAAGAGCTAAGCACCGACCGGTTTTGGCCCTGACGGCTCGGGGGCAGGTTTGCATTTCGGGCGTTTTTATGGGGCGCGCGGATATTTTCCGGGCGACGACGGACGACTCAGAATAAGAAGGAGCAGCCGCCATGGATATCTGGCAAGAGTGCTGCGGTTCGCAACAGATCAAGCCGCTGCGTGGGCGCCTGGTGCGGGTGGTCGAGAGCCAGGAGCAGGTCGCCACCCTGCAGTTGGTGGATAACCTTGCCGAGCAGTCGCTGTTGGAGGAATTGCTGGAGACCAGCAAGCCGCCATTGCCGCAGAGCGCCGAGCCTCTGCATTACCTATTGAAGACCCCGTTTCGCTACCCGCCGCTGCGCTGGGGCTCGCGTTTCGGCACGCGCCTGGAGCCCAGTCTGTTCTATGCCGCCCTGCATCTGGACACGGCGATGGCAGAAGCGGCCTACTACCGTTTCGTGCTCTGGAGCGGCATGCTCAGCCCGCCGCCGAGCGGGCGCATCGTGTCCGAGCATGCGTCCTTCGAGGCGCGTTACCAGGTCGCCCGCGGCATCCAGTTGCACGCCGCACCGTTCAGCAGGTTCGAGCAGGTGTTGAGTCACCTCAGTGACTATCGGCCGACTCAGGCGCTGGGTGCGGCGATGCGCCGGGACGGGGTGGAGGCCTTCGAGTACCGCTCAGCCCGGTGCCCGCAAGGCGGCAGCAACGTGGCCCTGTATACCCCGCAGGCGCTGACGGAGAAGCGCCCGCGCAACCTGGTCCACTGGCTGTGCGAGACAACGGCCGCTTACGTGGCATTCAAGAATGCCCAGGCGCCGGACAAGCTACGGGTTTTCCATTGGGAAGCATTTCTGCAGGAAGGACAGCTGCCGCTGCCGGCCTGAGCGAGTCCGTTACCGGGTGCGTTTTGTTGTCGCAGTCGTTGTGGTAGCAGTCTCTGGCCTGCACAGCCAGGGCGGTGCAATCGCGCTTGTAAACGCTATCTGAGGCCTGTTAGACGGGGTAAATGCCCGCAATTAGGGCGATGCGGGCAGCAAGCGTGCAGACTTGTGCACAATTGCGATGCGTCATGTCAAGGCGGAATTTGTGATTGCCCTAAGCGCTTGATTCTCCGTGGTGATTTTTTAAGTCAATGAAAAATATGGTTTTTTTTAGATGGTGAAAAAAGCACCAGTTTAACTGCAGGCCCCATACCATCGACGCTAGGGCGTGTTTGACTCAGGTTGTCCACTGAGTTATCCACAGCTTCTGTGGATTGTCTCGGGCACCGCCTCTAGCTCGCCGGTGGCGGCTGGTTTCAGGGCTTTACCTGGCAAATAAAAAGAGTACAGTGGCGCGCTTTTCCGCATATCCCTATTGCTCATGCCCCGCGCCTACTCGTCCTTGTCGACCCCAAGCTCATCCCAGCAATCTCGCCTGCCGATGCGCATCGCCCTCTGGTTGCTGGATAGCCCGCGCCTGGGCCGCGCCTCCAGCGTCAAGCGCTTTGCCGGTCGCTTGCTCAAGCAGCCTGCTCGTCGCGGCGTGGTCTTGGCGCAGAGCCGCCTGGGTCAATTGCTTTGCCGCGATTGTGGCAATAATCGCGACAGGCGTATCGGTCATGAGTTGCTCCGCCAAGCTGCCCGTGCCGGCGACAGTCGGGCACAGCTGGAGTTGGCCCGGTTGGACGGCCCGGCAGGCCGCAAGCAACGCCCTCGGGCGTGACAGCAGCAGCTGCCCTGTAGCCGGCTCAGGCGTCCGCCTGGGCGGCGCCTGTCGCTATACTGGCCGCCAAAGGCCCGCGGAGCTGTTTATGCCATTTGATCTGCCTTCTTTGCTGCCAGCATTGCTGCTGGGGTTTGCTGCCTCGGGTGTCCCTCTGTCGCTGCTGGCCTGGTCTCAGCAGCGGCGTGTCGCCAGGCTGCGCCTGGAGGCCGGCCTGTTGCAGGAGCGCCTTAACGGTGCGTATCAGATGCAGACCGGTGTCGCCGAACAACTCGAGTCTTGCCGCCTGGAGCTTGCCGACATCAGCGAGATCAAGGCCGACCAGCAGGCCGAGCTGGCCGCGCTGCGGCGCGAGGCCGAGCTGCTTCAGCATGAGCGGCAGATCGCTCGCGAATCGGCGCAGGCCTGGCAGCTGCAGCGCGACCAGCAGGAGGCCGAATTGCGCCGACTGGGGGCGGAAAAGGCGGCACTGAGCGCCGAGTTGCGTGAGCAACAAGACAGTCATCAGCAACGCCTGCAAGACCTGCAAGGTTCGCGTGATGAATTGCGTGCGCAGTTCGCCGAGCTGGCCGGGAAGATCTTCGACGAGCGCGAGCAGCGATTCGCCGAAACCAGTCAGCAGCAACTCGGCCAGTTGCTCGATCCACTCAAGGAACGCATCCAGGCATTCGAGAAGCGTGTCGAGGACAGCTATCAGCAGGAGGCGCGCGAGCGCTTCTCGCTGGGCAAGGAACTGCAGCGTCTGCAGCAGCTCAACCAGCGCCTGGGCGACGAGGCGACCAACCTGACCCGCGCCCTCAAAGGCCAGAAAACCCAGGGCAACTGGGGGGAACTGGTGCTGGAACGGGTGCTGGAGCATGCCGGGCTGGAGAAAGGCCGCGAGTACCAGACCCAGGTCAGCCTGAAAAGCGCCGATGGCGAGCGATTCCAGCCGGACGTACTGATCCAGTTACCGGGGGACAAGCAGGTGGTGGTCGACGCCAAGGTCAGCCTGACCGCCTACCAGCAGTTCATCGCCGCCGAGGACGAGGCAAGCCGTCAGCAGGCCCTCAAGCAGCACGTGCTATCGCTGCGTGGTCATCTCAAGGGCTTGTCGCGCAAGGACTACCAGCGTCTGGAGGGGCTGCACAGCCTGGATTTCGTCCTGCTCTTCGTGCCGATCGAGGCGGCATTCGCCGCCGCTCTGCAAGCCGATCCGAGCCTGTTTCAGGAGGCCTTCGAGCAGCACATCGTGATTGTCAGTCCAACGACCCTGCTTGCCACGCTGCGGGTCATCGACAGCCTCTGGCGTCAGGAGCGGCAGAGCCAGAATGCGCGCGAGATCGCCGAGCGCGCCGGGGCCTTGTATGACAAGTTCGTGGCCTTCATTCAGGACCTCGACGAGGTCGGCGCGCGGCTGCAGCAGCTGGACAAGGCCTATGCCGGCGCGCGCAACAAGCTCTGCGACGGCCGCGGCAATATCGTCGGCCGGGTGGAGAATCTCAAGCTGCTCGGTGCCCGGGCCAGCAAGAGTCTGCCGGCGGACCTGCTGGAGCGGGCCGCCGGTCTGCCGGTGTTGGACGAAACGACGCCTTAGCCCGCCTGGACCAGCAGCAGGGCCGCCAGCCCGGCCAGCAGGCCCGCGACCATCACCGGCAGGGTGCGTACTGCCAGCTGACGGCCGCCGATAACCGCGATCAGCAGGCCCTTGACCAGGCTGTTGCTCAAGGCCGCGATGACGATGCCGCGCACCGCCACCTGGGCATCCATCTCGCGCTGGGCGCTGTGTGCCAGCGACAGGGTGATGGCATCGACATCGGCAAGTCCGGAAACCAGCGCCACCAGGTAGACGCCGACATCGCCCAGCCCGCGGCGTGCCGCCTCGACGACGAACAGGATGAACACCAGCAGGGCCGCGAAGCGCAGTGCCGGGCTCAGTTCGAACGGGTTTTTCAGCGGTGGCTCGGCGGCCTCCTCGGCCTTGCTGTCGGCCAGTCGCAGATACACCAGGGCCCCGCCGGCATACACCAGGGCGGCCATGCCCAGCGGCCAGAGCAGCGGTGGCAGCAGCGTGCGGTTGACCAGGCCGACCTCCAGCAGCACGCGCGGGAACATCAGCGCGGAGGTGCTCAGCAGGCCACAGGCCAGCAGATCCTGCAGCTGGTGGCGTCGACCGAGGCGGGCGAGGGTGATGGTCGTGGCCGTGGAGGAGACGATACCGCCCAGTAGCGCGGTGATCAGCAAACCGTGGCGGGTGCCGACCAGGCGAATCGCCATATAGGCGGCGAAGCCGAGGCCGGCGATCAGTACCACCATCCACCAAGTGATATAGGGATTGAATACCTGCCAGGGACCATAGGCCTGGTTGGGCAGGGCCGGCAGCATGACCAGGGAGATGAACAGCAGCTTGAGCGCGCCCAACAGTTCGCGCTCGCTGAGCTGTTGCAGCGAGCCGTGCATCGCTCGCTTGAGGCTCAGCAGCAGCGCCACCGCCACGGCGCCGGCGGCGGCCAGCGGGGTATACCCGGCCACTGCCAGGCTGCCAAGCAGGAAGGTGATCAACTGGGCCACCTTGCTGGTCATGCCCAGGTCGTTGTGCTGTTCCAGTTCGATCACATAGGAGGTGATCACCAGTGCGGCGAAGCCGGCGAAGACCACCGCCCAGGCCGTCACGCCGAAGTGCTCGCCGAGCAGTTCGGCGAAGCCGCCCAGCAGGCCGCTGAGGGCGAAGGTGCGTATGCCGGCGGCGCGGCCGCCCTCCTCGAGGTTGCGCTGCTGCCAACCGCGCTCGGTGCCGATCAGCAGGCCGACTGCCAGGGCGCTGGCGAAATTCAACAGGGTATCCAGGGCCTCGGGCATGGCACATCCTTGAGGGTAACTACTCAGCCAGTCTAGCCAGCTATGACGCCATGGCCTTGCGCCCGGTCAGCAGTTGCGGCGAATAGGCCGCTGCGCTGCCCGCTCAGCGCAGCCTCAGGTGACGGCTGAGCAGGGCGCGCAAGGCCGCGGGCTTGACCGGTTTGGCCAGGTAGTCGAGGCCGGCGGCGTGCACGGCGTCGATCAGTTCGGGGCGGCCATCGGCGCTGATTACCACGCCCGGCACCGGCTCACCCAGGCGGGTACGCAGCCAGGCCATCAGCTCGGTACCGGTTTCGCCCTCGTCCAGGTGATAGTCGACCAGGGCGACATGCGGGCGCACGTCCTCGCTGAGCAGGTGCTCGCACTCCAGCCGGTTGCGCGCGGTCCACACCTGGCAGCCCCAGCGCGACAGCAGGCTGTGCATGCCGGTGAGAATGCTGTCCTCGTTGTCGATGCACAGCACCTGGCTGCCGGCCAGCAGCTGGCCATTGAGCTCGGCAGCGGCCGCCGCGGGCTTGGCTTGCGGCGTGCGAGCCAGGGGCACGGTGACGCTGAAGACGCTGCCCTTGCCCGGCCAGGAACGTACTTCCAGCTTGTGCTCGAGCACCCGGCACAGACCGTCGGCGATCGCCAGGCCCAGCCCGAGCCCCTTTTCGGCGCGGGTCTGGTGGCTGTCCAGGCGCTTGAACTCCTCGAAGATGACCTTGCGCTTGTCCTCCGCAATGCCGGGGCCGCGGTCCCATACCTCCAGGCGCAACTGGCCGGCCTGGCGGCGCACGCCGAGCAGCACGCGGCCCTTGGCGTAGCGGAAGGCGTTGGTGAGGAAGTTCTGCAGCACCCGACGCAGCAGCTTGATGTCGCTGTCCACGCGCAGGCGGCTGCCGCGCAGGCGGAAGTCGACGCCCTGCTGGGCCGCCAGCACCTTGAACTCGGCGCCCAGGGTGTCGAACAGGCTGTCGAGGACGAAGGCGTTGCGATCCGGGGTGATGCGCCCGTTCTCCAGGCGCGAGATATCCAGCAGGTCGCTGATCAGGTCTTCCGCCGAGCGCAGCGAGCTGTCCAGGTGACGCACCAACTCCCGGGCCTCGCGCGGCAGGGCGTCGTCCTGGTGGGAGAGGGCGGCGGAGAACAGCCGGGCGGCGTTGAGCGGCTGCATCAGGTCGTGGCTGACCGCGGCGAGGAAGCGGGTCTTCGACTGGTTGGCCGCCTCGGCCACGGCCTTGGCCTCGCTCAGGGCCTGGTTCAGTTGCGACAGTTCGCGGGTGCGTTCGGCCACCCGCTGTTCCAGGCCCTCGTTGACGTCCTTGAGTGCCTGCTCGGCTTCGCGGAACTCGGTGATGTCGGTGAAACTCATGACGAAGCCGCCGCCGGGCATGGGGTTGCCGATCAGCTCGATTACCCGGCCGTTGGGAAAGGTGCGCTCGTAGGTGTGCGGCGTGCCCTGACGCATCCAGTGCAGGCGCCGGGCGACGCTCTCTTCGATATCTATATCGCCCGCACCGAGCAGGCCGCGCTGGGCATTGAAGCGGATCAGCTCGGCAATCGGCCGGCCGACGTAGATGGTGCCTTCGGGGTAGTCGAACAGTTCGACGTAACGACGGTTCCAGGCCACCAGGCGCAGCGACTGGTCGACCACGCTGATGCCCTGGGTGATGTTCTCGATCGCGCCCTGCAGCAGGGCGCGGTTGAATTGCAGCACCTCGCTGGCCTCGTCGACGATGCGCACCACATCCTCGACCTGCATCTCCCGTCCCTCGATGGCCGCCTTGACCACCACCCGGGTCGAGGAGGCGCCGAGGACGCCGGCGAGCAGGCGCTCGGTGTGGGCGATCCACTCGCTGTTGGCCGGCTGATCGGGGTCGAAGCGTTGTCCCTGGCGGGCGGCGCAACGCAGAAAGCTCTGCCGCGCGCGCTCCTCGCCGACGAAGCGGCTGGCCAGCAGCAGCAGGTCCTCGACCTGCACCGCCAGCAGGCTGCGGCTGCTCGGCTTGGCGCCGAAATCGTGGCCGATGAAGCGTCCGGCCTGCCAGTGCTCGGAGACCCGCGTGCGCGAGAAGTAGGAGACCCAGGCGAACAGGATGAAGTTGCCGGCCAGCGACAGCACCACGCCACGGGTCAGGGCGTCGACCTCGACGCCGATGGGCAGGTAGAGCAGGCCCTGCAAGCCGGGAAAGCGCTCCAGCGGCCAGCCCAGGCTGCGCGCCACCAGCGGCAGTACCAGGCTGTAGAACCACAGCAGCGAACCGACGGCAAGGCCGGCGAACACCCCGCGGCGGTTGGCCTGCTTCCACATCAGGGCGCCGAACATCGCCGGCGCCAGCTGGGCGATGGCGGCGAAGGAGACCTGGCCGATGGTCGCCAGGCTGGCGTTGGAGCCGAGCAGGCGGTAGCACACATAGGCCAGCAGCAGGATCAGCACGATGCTCACCCGGCGCGCGGTGAGCATCCAGTAACGGAACGCCTCGAACGGCCGCTCGGTGTTCTTCCGGTGGAGCAGCCAGGGCAGCAGCATGTCGTTGGAGATCATGGTCGACAGCGCCACCGAGGCGACGATGACCATGCCGGTGGCCGCCGAGGCGCCGCCGATGAAGGCCGCCAGGGCCAGCGCCGGGTGGGCCTCGGCCAGCGGCAGGCTGATGACGAAGGAGTCCGGACTGATGCCGCTCGGCAGCAGCATCTGCCCGGCCAGGGCGATGGGCACCACGAACAGGGCGGCCAGCACCAGATACAGGGGGAAGACCCAGCGCGCCAGGCGCAGGTCCTGCGGCTCGATGTTTTCCACCACGGTCACGTGGAACTGCCGCGGCAGGCAGATGATGGCGATCATGGCCATGCCGGTCAGCGCCATCATCGCCGGCCAGTTGACCGTCTGCGCCCAAAACGCCTCGAGCTGGGGAGTCTGGCGGGCCTGTTCGAACAGGTCGCCGAAGCCGTTGTACAGGCCATAGGTGACGAAGGTGCCGATGGCGAGGAAGGCCAGCAGCTTGACCAGCGACTCGAAGGCGATCGCCAGGACCATGCCGCGGTGGTGCTCGGTGACATCCAGATTGCGGGTACCGAACAGGATGCTGAACAGGGCCAGCACCAGCGACACGATCAGCGCGGTGTCCTGGGCGCGAATGCCGTTGGCGTCGGCCCCGGCACCGATCAGCAGGTTGACCCCGAGGACGATACCCTTGAGCTGCAGGGCGATATAGGGCAGCACCCCGACCAGGCAGATCAGCGCCACCACGATGGCCAGGGCCTGGGACTTGCCGTAACGCGCGGCGATGAAGTCGGCGATGGAGGTGATGTTCTCCTCCTTGCTGATCATCACCATCTTCTGCAGCACCCAGGGGGCGAACAGCATCAGCAGGATCGGGCCCAGGTAAATCGGCAGGAACGACCAGAGCTGCTCGGCGGCCTGGCCGACCGCGCCGAAGAAGGTCCAACTGGTGCAGTAGACCGCCAGCGACAGGCTGTAGACCCAGGCGCGCATGCGCGGCGGCATGGGTGTGCGACGCCGGTCGCCATAGAAGGCGATGGCAAACAGGATGGCCATATAGATCAGGGCGACCGCCGCGATCAGCCCGCTGGACAACGACATGCACACTCCGACAGCAAAACAAATGGGGCCGCTGCGCTCCCGCCCCAAGGCCGGTCGGGCGCCCGGACAGAATCCTACGATACGCCATTAGTGTCGCAGCAAAGTAGGGCGCCGTCAGGCGCGACCAAGGTCGCAAAGGCCCTGCTGGCTCGGCCCGGGCCCTCGGGAATTGAGAACGCGACCTGGCCCTGTTAGCGTGGCACTTCTGCGTTCATGTCCGAAGAGGGGCTCCATGTTCAAGCCGCAACTGATCACCCTGCAACGCGGCGCGCTGCGCCTCGAGCCGATGCTCGATGGCGATATCCCGGCGTTGGTGGCCTTGGCCGAGGCCAACCGGCAGGAGTTGCGCTATATGAACGGTACCCTGCGCCTGGACTGGTACCGCCAGGGCTTGCTCGAGCAGCGTGAGGGCAAGGCGCTGCCCTTCGTCATCCGTCTCGGCGAGCAGCTGGTCGGCACCACCCGCTTCGGCGACTTCCTGCCGGCTCTGCCGGCCACCGAGATTGGCTGGACCTGGTTGGACCGTGCCCAGCACGGCACCGGGCTGAATACCATGGTCAAGTACCTGATGCTGCGGCACGCCTTCGAGAGTTGGCGGATGGTGCGCGTGCAGCTGAAGACCGCCGCCAGCAACGAGCGCTCGCAGCGCGCCATCGAGCGGCTCGGCGCGCGGCGCGAAGGGGTGTTGCGCAACCACCGCCGGCTGGCCGACGGGCGCCTGGATGACAGCGTGCTGTACAGCATCACCGACCAGGAATGGCCCGCGATCAAGCGGCAACTGGAGGCGCGCTTCAGCGCTTGAACCATGGCCCAGGATAGCGGTGATCAGACGCGCTTCTGGCAGTCCCGCGAGCTCGGCGGGGTCGAGTTGCTGCATGCTCATTATGTGGAACAGCGCTTCTCGCCGCATAGGCACGACAGCTTCGTCCTCGCGGTGATCGAGCAGGGCGCCCATCGCTTCCGTCATCTGGGCTGCGAGCATGTGGCCAGCACCGGCGGGATGATCCTGATCAACCCGGACGAGGTGCATTCCTGCTCCAGGGCCGGCGATGCCGGCTGGCACTATCGGGCCTTCTACCCACAGGTGGCGCAGGTCAAGGGCGCGCTGTCCGAGCTGGAGCTGGACGTGGACGGCCTGCCCGGTTTCTCCAGCAGCGTGCTGCAGGATCAGCAGCTGCACCAGATGTTCTCTCATCTGCATCGCCTGCTCGAAGGCCAGGCGAGCGCCTTGCAGCAGCAGACCGCCTGGCGCGAGGCGATGCTCCTGCTGTTCCAGCGTCATGCGCGGATTCCCCGGGCGCCGGCTCCGGGCCGAGAGCCACGCGCGGTGGCCCAGGCCAAGGAGCTGCTCAGCAGCCGGCTGGGCGAGCCGCCATCGCTGGAGCAACTGGCGGCGGCGGTCAACCTCTCGCCGTTTCACTTCGCCCGGGTGTTTCGCCGCGCCACCGGCCTGCCGCCGCACGCCTGGTTGCAGCAGCGCCGCCTGGAGCAGGCGCGCAGCTTGTTGCGGGGCGGCTGTACGCCGCTGAACGTCGCCATGCAGCTGGGCTTCGCCGACCAGAGCCACCTGACTCGCCAGTTCAAGCAGGTCTATGGGGTTGGCCCCGGCGAGTACCGCAAGGCCTGTGTAGGCTGATCGGTTGGCCGCTGAAGCTGGCCCGGGGCCGTCGCGAACGCTTGCGTGCGCCTGCTGGGCCGGGCGTGGACTGCGCAAGATCGTTCAAGACCGGTCGTCGAGGCGGCGCTAGGCTGTCGGGTCAGGAGGAGACTGTTCATGACCCGTTCACAAGAATTCACCCAGGGCGCCCGCGACATGTTGCCGATGCTGCTCGGCGCCATCCCGTTCGGCATCATCTTCGGCAGCCTGGCCGGGGCGGCCGGCCTGAGTACCTGGCAGACCCTCGGCATGTCGCTGCTGGTGTTCGCCGGCTCGGCCCAGTTCATCGCCATCAGCCTGCTCGGTATCGGCACCGGTCTCACGGTGTTGCTGCTGACCACCTTCGTCGTCAACCTGCGCCATGCCCTGTACAGCGCCAGCCTGCAACCCCATGTCCGCCATCTGCCCAAGCGCTGGCGCCTGCCGCTGGCCTTCTGGCTGACCGACGAGGCCTATGCGGTGGTCCAGCACCGTTATCTCGATACGGATATCTCGTCGAACAAACACTGGTATTACCTGGGCGCGGCGCTGGCCATGTACCTCAACTGGCAGCTGTGCACTTTGGTCGGTGTGCTGTTCGGTCAGAGCGTGCCGAATCTGGCGGCCTGGGGGCTGGATTTCGCCATGCTGGCGACCTTTATCGGCATAGTCGTGCCCATGCTGCGCAGCAGTCCGCAGGTCGCCGCGGCCCTGGTGGCCGGCGCGGTGGCGCTGGCCTGCCACGGGCTGCCGTACAAGCTCGGCCTGCTCGCCGCCGCCTTCAGTGGCATCCTGGTCGGGGTGCTGCTGGAGCGCCGCCAGCTCGAGGAACTGAGCGAGGAGGTGGCCTGATGAACAACTGGATTCTGATCCTGGGCATGCTGGCGATCACCTTTGCCATTCGCTACAGCTTCTTCGCCTTCCCCCATCTGCGCTTTCCGCCCCTGGCGCGCCAGGGCCTGCACTACGTACCGACCGCGGTGCTGACCGCCATCGTGGTGCCTGGCATGGTCATGCCCGATGGCCAGGACTGGGCCCTGCGCCTGGATAACGCCTACCTGCTGGCTGGGCTGGCGGCGATCGCCATCGCCGCGCTCAGCCGCCATCTGCTGGCCACCATCGGTGGCGGCCTGTTGGCGTTCTTCGTGCTGCGCTGGGCGTTGGGCCAGCTTCCCCTGTAGCGTTTTTTTGCATGAGGTGGGGCAAATTTCGTCCGTTACTGTGGCTTTGCCAGGGCGTCTTGCAGTCCAATGCTGGACGGCCCGCTCGGTCACAGCAGACAGGTACACGGACGATGACCCCACACTCGCAATTCACCCTGCTCGGTAAAAAGCGTTTTCTGCCGTTCTTTCTCACCCAGTTGCTCGGCGCCTTCAACGACAACATCTTCAAGCAGTCGCTGATCCTGGCGATTCTCTACAAGCTCAGCTCGGACACGGACAAGAGCCTGCTGGTCAACCTCTGCGCGCTGCTGTTCATCCTGCCGTTCTTCCTGTTCTCGGCGCTCGGCGGCCAGTTCGGCGAGAAGTTCGCCAAGGACGCGCTGATCCGCGCGATCAAGTTCGCCGAGATCCTGATCATGCTCGCCGGCGCCGCCGGGGTACTGCTCGACAGCTTGCCGTTGATGCTCGCGGTGCTGTTCTGCATGGGCACCCAGTCGGCGCTGTTCGGCCCGGTGAAGTACTCGATCCTGCCGCAGCACCTGCAGGAAGATGAGCTGATCGGCGGCAACGCCCTGGTGGAGATGGGCACCTTCCTGGCCATCCTCGCCGGCACCATCGGCGCCGGAGTGATCATGGCCAGCAGCGACTACGCGCACATCGTTGCCGGTTCGGTGGTCGTGGTGGCGGTCCTTGGCTACCTGGCCAGCCGCGCCATTCCCCGCGCCCACGCGGCCGTGCCGGAGCTGCCGCTGGACTGGAACATCTTCCGTCAGTCCTGGCGGATCATGCGCCTGGGCCTGAAGGAGCAGCCGCTTTCGGTGTCCCGTTCGCTGCTCGGCAACTCCTGGTTCTGGTTCCTCGGCGCGGTCTACCTGACCCAGATCCCGGCTTATGCCAAGGAGTGGCTGCACGGTGACGAAAGCGTGGTGACCCTGATCCTCACGGTGTTCTCGCTGGGCATCGGGCTCGGTTCGATGCTGTGCGAGCGACTCAGCGGGCACAAGGTGGAGATCGGCCTGGTGCCGTTCGGCTCGCTCGGCCTGACCCTGTTCGGCGTGCTGCTCTGGTGGCACTCCGGCGGCTTCGTCGAAGGCGCCGCGCCGCACGACTGGCTGGCGGTGCTGGGGCATGGCCAGGCCTGGTGGATCCTCGGCTCGATCCTCGGCATCGGCCTGTTCGGTGGCTTCTACATCGTGCCCCTGTACGCGCTGATCCAGGCGCGCACCGTGGAGACGGAGCGGGCGCGGGTGATCGCCGCCAACAACATCCTCAACGCGCTGTTCATGGTGATCTCGGCGATCGCCTCGATCCTCTTTCTCAGCGTCGCCGGACTGTCGATCCCGCAGCTGTTCCTGGTCGTCTCGCTGATGAACGTCGCGGTCAACAGCTACATCTTCAAGATCGTCCCCGAGTTCAGCATGCGCTTCCTAATCTGGTTGCTCGGTCACTCGATGTACCGGGTCGAACACAAGGGGCTGGACGCCATCCCCGAGCAGGGCGCGGCAGTGCTGGTGTGCAACCACGTGTCCTTCGTCGATGCCCTGCTGATCGGCGGCGCGGTACGCCGGCCGGTACGCTTCGTCATGTACTACAAGATCTACCGGCTGCCGGTGCTCAATTTCATCTTCCGCACCGCCGGGACAGTGCCGATTGCCGGGCGCAACGAGGACCTGCTGGTCTACGACGCGGCCTTCAAGAAGATCGCCGAGTACCTGCGCAACGGCGAGCTGGTGTGCATCTTCCCGGAGGGCAAGCTGACCACCGATGGCGAGATCAACGAGTTCAAGAATGGCATCGAGCGCATCCTCAAGGAAAACCCGGTGCCGGTGATTCCCATGGCGCTGCAGGGGTTGTGGGGCAGCTTCTTCAGTCGCGACCCGAACAAGGGGCTGTTCCGCCGGCTATGGTCGCGGATCGAGTTGGTGGCCGGGCAGCCGCTGAATCCTGAATGCGCCGATCGCCACGCCCTGCAGGCGCAGGTCGCCGAGCTGCGCGGCGACTGCCGCTGAAAGCGGCTGCAGCCGATTTCCAGCAACAGGAAGACGATTGTCGGAGTAGAGAAGCGCAATCGCCAGGTTGTTTCTGGATCACCGTCCAAGGCCATCAAGACCGAGGACGGTGAAGATCTCAACGACCTGCCACCCAGTGGATCGCAAGGCCGCTTCATCTAAGTGGACAGTAGTACGGCGCATGCCGGGGCTTTTTAGTTTCTCCCCTGGCTACTGACGCAGATCCACGGCCGGCGCCGCGGCGCGATCGAACAGATCGAGCGGCTCGCGCGGCAGGATGCCGGGGCGGTGGTCGTCGCCGGCGTCGCCGAGACGGCGGATATCGCTGTATTTCCTGCCCGACAGGACCGCCAGCCCAGCGCCGTCGCGAACCACGGTGGGGCGCAGGAAGACCATCAGGTTGCGCTTGATGTGGCTGTCCTTGCTCGAGCGGAACAGGCGACCAAGCAGGGGGATATCGCCGAGCAGCGGCACCTTGGAATCGGTCTGGGTGACATCGTCCTGGATCAGGCCGCCGAGCACGATGACCTGGCCGTCCTCGGCGAGAATGGTGCTCTTGATCGAGCGCTTGTTGGTGATCAGGTCGACCGCATTGACCCCCTGGCTGGTGGGGGCGATGGAGGATATCTCCTGCTCGATTTCCAGGCGCAGGCTGGCGCCCTCGTTGATATGCGGGGTGACCTTGAGGGTGACGCCGATGTCCTTGCGTTCGATGGTGGTGAAGGGGTTGTCGGCGCCCGAGGCGCTGGTGGTGAAGGAGCCGGTCTGGAAGGGCACGTTCTGGCCCACCAGAATTTCGGCTTTCTGGTTGTCCAGGGTCAGCAGACTGGGGGTCGACAGCAGGTTGCTGCGGGTGTTGGCCGACAGGGCGGTGATCAGCATGCCGAAGCTGTCGCTGCCCAGGCCGATGATGGCGCCGTCGGGCAGGCTGGCGGGCAGTTTGTCGTCCTGGATGGCCTGCAGCACCGTGCCGACCGACAGGCCGGTGCCGGCGAAATTGACTCCGCCGGCGCCACCCTTGCCGCCGCGGGCATCGATCGCCCACTGCACCCCCAGGGCGTCGCTGATGTCACCGGAAACTTCGACGATGGCGGCCTCGACCATGACCTGCGCGCGCGGCACATCGAGCTGGCGGACGATGTCTTCCAGGGTCGCCACCAGATCGGGTTCGGCCAGCAGCACCAGGGCGTTGAGGCTCTCGTCGGCGCGGATCAGGATGTTCTGCGGCTTGCCACTGGCCTCGCCGCCTTCCTGGGTCTTCAAGCCTTCGGAGATTTCCCCGAGGGTCTCGGCCAGGGCCTTGGCATCGTTATGGCGCAGGCGGATCACCCGGGTGTTGGCCGAGCGGCTGGTGGGGGTGTCCAGTGACTTGGCCAGGGCCATCAAGCGGGCGCGGGCCGCAGCCGGGCCGAGCAGAATCAGGCGATTGGTGCGCGCGTCGGCGATCACCTGGGTGCCGCTGCTGCCTTTGGCCTGGCCGCGGGTCTGGGCGCTGTTGAGAACTTCGGCGGCGTCCATGACCCAGGCGTGCTGCAGGTCGAGCACGCTGTAGTCGCGCTCGCCCTTCTGGTCGAGCTGGCGCAGCAGATCTTCGATACGCGCGATATTGGCACTGCGGTCGCTGATGATGATGGCGTTGGCCGAGGCCACGGCGGCCAGGTGGCCGTACTGCGGCACCAGTGGCCGGATCAGCGGGATCAGTTCGTTGGCCGAACCGTGCTGCACCTGGATCAGGCGGGTTTCCAGGCGATCGCCGCCTTGGCCCTGGCCGGCTTCGGCCTTGGCCTCGGCATTGGGCACGATGCGCGCCTGTTCGCCCTGGGTGATGACGCTGAAGCCGTGGGTGGCCATCACCGAGAGAAACAGCTGATAGACCTCGCTCAGGCTCAGTGGCGTGCTCGACACCACGCTAACCTGGCCCTTGACCCGCGGATCGACGACGAAGGTTTCGCCGGTGATCTGCGCGATTTGGTCGATGAAGTCGCGGATCTCCGCGCCCTTGAGGTTGATGGTCCAGCTTGCCTCCTGCTGCTGGGCGCTGGCGGCGGGGCTCGAGGGGGTGGCGTTGACAGGCAGCGGACCCAAGGTCAGGCCGGCTGCAAGCAGGGCGAGCGTGAAGCGCGAGAGGATCGGGGGCATTGGTTCAGTTGCTTTCCGTGAGCGGTTCGGTGGGCTCGGCGTCTGTCGGCAAGGCACCGACGGAGGCCATCTGGTCGCGCAGCGCTGCCATGCGCTCGCGCAGTTGCGCGAGGTTGTCGGCGTGCGCTTCGCCCTGGGTGTTCAGGGCGTCCGGGGTGAGGGTGGCGTCGGTATAGCTCGTGGCCTGAGCCTGGCTGGCGTTGTGCGCAAAGCCCAGGCTCAGGCGTTGTCCATTGCGTCGCAGTTCCACGTGATCGGCATAAACCGCCTCCAGGCGGATGGCGCCGGCCAGGGAGCTGCCGACCGGGTAGCGCTGGGCCTTGTGCTCCTGGCTGCGGATGATTGCGCTGGACTGAGCGGGATCGGCATGCACGAAGCTGCCCAGCAGCAGCAGGCCAAGATCGTCGGCAGGCGCCAACCGTTGTTCGGCGTGACTATCGCTTCCAAACAGGGTGGCCAGATGCTGGCCGGAGGTCGTTGGCAGCGACTGCGGGCTGTCTACCTGATCGATGCTGGCAGGGGCGCGCAGCAGGCGTAGCCAGTCTGCCGTTTGCCAGGCCAGGCTGAGGCTCATCGCCAGCAGCAGTGCGGCCCCGAGCAGGGCGATGGCGTATTGCTGCATCCAGCGTCGAACTGGCGAAAGGGGCACAGGCGTCACTCCAGTTCTTCTTGTTCTGCGGTGTGGGTCGCGCGCCGATCATAGGGGCTCGTTCGGCGTTTGCCAGTCACCCATTAGGGTGGTGCCCCTGCCTCGCCGCCGTGCTAAAGATGGCGCCGCTATTGCGAACGATGGCGGCACGCCGGTCTCCGGCAAGCGCGACTGCCATGGACAAGAAACGAGGCCGGACAGGCCTGCGTGCATGCGCCAACCCACTGTTTCAGGGCCAACCGGAATGAACGCTCCACTGCTGCAATTGCCATCGCGGCGCTTGCCCTTCGGCTTTGCCAAGCGCCACGGCGTGGTCTTGTTGAGCGACGCCGTGCCGCCCTGCCTGGCCCATCGGCCGTCGGTGGAGCTGGTGGCTTTGGCCGAGGCCCAGCGCTTTCTCGGTCAGCGCCTGGCGCTGCAGGAGTTGTCCCTGGAAGCTTTCGAGCAGGCCCTGGCCAAGGCCTATCAGCATGAGTCGGGGGCAATGCAGTTGGCCGAAGGCCTGGGCGGCAGCCTGGATCTGGCGGCCCTGGCCGAGCAGGTACCGGAAACCGAAGACCTGCTGGAGCAGGAGGACGACGCGCCTATCATTCGCCTGATCAACGCCATTCTTGGCGAGGCGATCAAGGAGGATGCCTCGGACATCCACCTGGAAACCTTCGAGAAGCGCCTGGTCGTGCGCTTTCGCGTCGACGGCATCTTGCGCGAGGTGCTCGAGCCCAAGCGCGAGCTGGCGGCGCTGCTGGTGTCGCGGATCAAGGTCATGGCGCGTCTGGACATCGCCGAGAAGCGCGTGCCCCAGGATGGGCGCATTTCCCTCAAGGTCGGCGGTCGCGAGGTGGACGTGCGGGTTTCCACCTTGCCCTCGGCCAACGGCGAGCGGGTGGTGCTACGCCTGCTCGACAAGCAGGCCGGGCGCCTGTCGCTGCAGCATCTGGGCATGTGCGCCCGCGACCGCCAGCTGATGGAGGCGACCGTGCGCAAGCCGCACGGCATCCTGCTGGTCACCGGCCCCACCGGTTCGGGCAAGACCACCACGCTGTACGCCAGCCTGGTCAGCCTCAACGACCGCACTCGCAATATCCTCACCGTCGAGGACCCGATCGAATACCACCTCGAGGGTATCGGCCAGACCCAGGTCAACCCCAAGGTCGACATGACCTTCGCCCGCGGCCTGCGCGCCATCCTGCGCCAGGACCCGGACGTGGTGATGGTCGGCGAGATCCGCGACAAGGAAACCGCCGAGATCGCCGTGCAGGCTTCCCTGACCGGCCACCTGGTGCTCTCGACCCTGCATACCAACAGTGCCATCGGTGCCATCACCCGCCTGGTCGACATGGGTGTCGAGCCCTTTCTGCTGTCGTCCTCCCTGCTCGGGGTGCTGGCCCAGCGCCTGGTGCGGGTGCTTTGCCCGAAGTGCAAGGAGGCCTACCGCGCCGATGCGGCCGAATGCGCCTTGCTCGGCGTGCCCCTCGCGCAGGCGCCGACCCTCTACCACGCGCGTGGTTGTGCCGAGTGCCATCAGCAGGGCTATCGCGGTCGCACCGGCATCTACGAGCTGGTGGTGTTCGATGAGCCGATGCGCGGCCTGATCCACAATGCCGCCTCCGAGCAGGAACTGACCCGCCATGCCCGCTCGCTCGGCCCCGGAATCCGCGCCGATGGCATGCGCAAGGTGCTGGAAGGCGCGACAACCGTCGAAGAAGTGCTGCGCGTGACCCGGGAAGAGTGAGTTAGGACGATCATGGCCGCCTTCGAATACCTTGCCCTCGATACCAAGGGCCGCCAGTGCAAAGGCGCGCTCGAGGCCGACAGCGCCCGTCAGGTCCGCCAGTTGCTGCGCGAGAGGCAACTGGCGCCGCTCGCGGTCAAGGCCACGCGCAGCCGTGAGCAGGCCGGCACCGACGGTCGCCTGGGGTTCGTTCGCGGGCTCGGCGCGCGCGACCTGGCACTGCTCACCCGGCAACTGGCGACCCTGATCCAGGCGGCCCTGCCGATCGAGGAGGCGCTGCGTGCGGCGGCGGCCCAGGCGCGCCTGCCACGCATCCAGAGCATGCTCCTGGCGGTGCGCGCGCGGGTGCTCGAGGGGCATGGCCTGGCCAGCAGCCTGCAGGCCTTTCCCGCCGCCTTTCCCGAGCTGTACCGCGCCACGGTAGCCGCCGGCGAGCATGCCGGGCACCTGGGGCCGGTGCTGGAGCAACTGGCCGACTACACCGAGCAGCGTCAGCAGTCGCGGCAGAAGATCCAGCTGGCGCTGCTCTATCCGCTGATCCTGATGTGCGCGTCCTTGCTGATCGTCGGCTTTCTCCTCGGCTATGTGGTGCCGGATGTGGTGCGGGTGTTCGTCGACTCCGGGCAGACCCTGCCGGCACTGACCCGCGGCTTGATCGTCCTCAGCGATTGGGTCAAGGGCTGGGGCTGGCTGGCGCTGCTGATTCTGCTGCTGGGCCCCGTCGCACTTCGCTGGGCATTGCGCGATGAGGCGTTCAGGCGCCGCTGGCATGGCCTGCTGCTGCGCCTGCCGTTGTTCGGCGGCCTGATCCGCGCCACCGATTGCGCCCGTTTCGCCTCGACCCTGGCGATCCTCACCCGCAGCGGGGTGCCGCTGGTGGAGGCGCTGGGCATCGGCGCCGAGGTGATCGCCAATCGGCTGATTCGTGACGAGGTGGTGGTGGTCGCGCGCAAGGTGCGCGAGGGCGGCAGCCTGACCCGCGCCTTGGAGGCCAGCGGGCAGTTCCCGCCGATGATGCTGCACATGATCGCCAGCGGCGAGCGCTCCGGCGAGCTGGACCAGATGCTGGCGCGCACGGCGCGCAATCAGGAAAACGATCTGGGCGCCCAGGTGGCCCTGCTGGTCGGCCTGTTCGAGCCGTTCATGTTGGTGTTCATGGGGGCAGTGGTGCTGGTCATCGTCCTGGCCATTCTGTTGCCGATACTTTCGTTGAACCAATTGGTGGGGTAGCTAGGTGAACAAGCGTCAGTCAGGTTTTACGCTGATCGAGATCATGGTGGTGGTGGTGATTCTCGGCATCCTCGCCGCGCTGGTGGTGCCGCAGATCATGAGTCGGCCCGATCAGGCCAAGCTCACAGTGGCCAAGGGGGATATCAAGGCGGTCGCCGCGGCCCTGGATATGTACAAGCTGGACAACCACAGCTACCCGAGTACCCAGCAGGGCCTCGAGGCTTTGGTGCAGAAACCTTCGGGCAACCCGCCGGCGAAGAACTGGAACCGTGACGGCTACCTCAAGCGTCTGCCGGTCGATCCCTGGGGCAACGTCTATCAGTACCTGGCACCGGGAGCCAAGGGGCCATTCGACCTCTACTCGCTCGGCGCCGATGGCAAACCGGGCGGCAGCGAGCTGGATGCCGATATCGGCAACTGGGACCTCTAGCCCGGCATGGGTCGGACGCGCGGCTTTACCCTGATCGAACTGCTGGTGGTGCTGGTGATCCTTGGCTGCCTGGTCGGTCTGGCCGTGCTCGGCGGCGGTTTCGCCGGCCCGGCCCGCGAGCTGCGCGGCGAGGCCGAGCGTCTGTGCGGATTGATCGGCGTGCTGGCCGAGGAGGCGGTGCTGGACAATCGCGAATACGGCCTGCAGCTGAGTCCTGACGGCTATCGGGTGCTGGGCTACGACTCGCGTTCTGGCCGTTGGCATGCCGTCGACGACAAGCCCCACCGGCTGCCGGCGTGGGCCGAGCTGAGCTTCGAACTCGAAGGCCAGCCCCTGCGCCTGGCGGGTGGCGCCGACGAGCCGGACCTGGCTCCGCAGCTGTTGATCCTGTCCAGTGGCGAACTCAGCCCGTTTCGTCTGCGCCTGGGCGAGCGGCGCCGCGATGGCCTGCGTCTGCAGCTTTCCAGTGATGGCTTCGGCCTGCCCAGGGTCGAGAGCGACAGCCGCGAGGCGCCTGCTGGATGAGGCGCCCGGCCGGCTTTACCTTGCTCGAAGTGCTGGTGGCCTTGGCCATTTTCGCCGTGGTGGCCGCCAGCGTCCTGAGCGCCACTGCGCGCAGCCTGCAAACC
Source organism: Pseudomonas zhanjiangensis (assembly GCF_041027545.1). Taxonomy (NCBI): domain Bacteria; kingdom Pseudomonadati; phylum Pseudomonadota; class Gammaproteobacteria; order Pseudomonadales; family Pseudomonadaceae; genus Pseudomonas; species Pseudomonas zhanjiangensis. The sequence continues at coordinate 23,752 of NZ_JBFTEG010000005.1, forward strand.
GCCGCCAGCCTGGAAGACAAGACCCTGGCGATGTGGGTCGCGGACAACCGCCTGAGCGAGTTGCAGTTGGGCCAGGCGCCGGCGGCCGAGGGGCGCGACCAGGGTGAGCTGACGTTCGCCGGGCGTCTCTGGCAGTGGCAGAGCGAGATACAGGCGACCAGCGAGCCGAGCATGCGCCGGGTCACCCTGTGGGTCGCGCCGAGCCCCGAGCGCGGCCTGGGCGGCGATCTGCGCGAACGCGCAGTGGTCAGTCTCAGCGGCTTTGTCGGTGAACCTCGATGAACCGTTCGGCGGGTTTCACCCTGCTCGAGCTGCTGATCGCCATTGCCATCTTCGCCCTGTTGGGCTTGGCCACCTACCGCATGCTCGACAGTGTGCTAAGCACCGATAGCCGCACTCGCGAGCACGAGCAGCAGTTGCGTGAACTGGTGCGGGCCATGGCCGCCTTCGAGCGCGATTTGCTGCAGGTCGCGCCGCGCGCGATACGCGATCCCTTCGGCGAGGCGCGACCGGCCATGCTGGGGGGGGAGGGCGAGCGCCCGGCGCTGGAGTTCAGTCGGCTCGGCTGGCGCAATCCGCTCGGCCAGGCGCGCGCCAGCATCCAGCGGGTGCGCTGGCAGCTGAGCGGTGAGCAGTGGCAGCGCCACTACTGGACGGTGCTCGATCAGGCCCAGGACAGCCAGCCCCGGGTGCAGCAGGCACTGGCGGGGGTCACCGGCCTGCAGCTGCGCTATCTGAATGCCGAGGGTGGCTGGCGCGACAGTTGGCCGCCCGAGGGGGCGGGTGAGGAGTCCCTGCAGATGCTGCCCCAGGCCCTCGAACTGGTGCTTGAACACCGCCGCTATGGCCAGCTGCGTCGCCTCCTGCGATTGCCCGAGGCGCTGCCCGAACAGCTGCGCCAGGCGGGCAAGGCCGATCAGGCGGGTGCCCACGGGGCGGTCGAGGTGAAGCCATGAGGCGCCAGCAAGGTGTCGCCTTGATAACCGTGCTGCTGGTGGTGGCGCTGGTCAGCGTGGTCAGCGCGGCAATAGTCGCCCGCCAGCAGCTGGCCATTCGCAGCAGTGCCAATCAGTTTCACGTGCGCCAGGCCTGGCACTACGCCCTGGGTGGCGAGACGCTGGCCAAGGCGGTGTTGCGCCGCGACCTGCAGCAGGGTGACCCACGCGCGCCGGTGGACCACCCGGCGGAGGCCTGGGCACGGCCGCTGGCACCCTTCGCCCTGGATGAAGGCGGCGAGTTGCACGTGCGTATCGAGGATCCGACCGGGCGTTTCAACCTCAACAGCCTGATGCGCCAGGGCCAGGTCAACCAGGCGGCGCTGCAGCAGTTTCGTCGCCTGCTGCGCAGTCTGCAGATCGACAAGCCCTATGCCGAGCGCCTGCTCGACTGGTTGGACGCCGATCAGGAGGTCTCAGGCGGTACGGGTGCCGAGGACAATCAATACCTGCTGGCGCAGCCGGCCTACCGCGCGGGCAATCGCGCGCTGGTCGACGTCTCGGAGCTGCGCCTTCTGCTGGAGATGGACGAGGCCGACTACCGCCGCCTGTTGCCGCTGGTCACGGCCTTGCCGGCCGAGGCGACCCTCAACGTCAACACCGCCGGTGCCTGGGTGCTGGCCAGTCTGGCCGAAGGGCTGCCGCTGAGCAGTGCCGAGGGCCTGGTGGCCCGGCGCGGTAATCAGGGCTATGCCGATCTGCCGAGTTTTCTCGCTCAGCTGCCCGGCCTGCAGGTGCAGAGTCAGGAGCTGGCGGTCGGCAGCGAGTACTTTCAGGTGACCAGCGAGGTCAGTGTCGGTGATCGCCGTCAGGTCTTACGCAGCACACTGAGGCGCACCAGCGACGGTCGCTCCTATGTGCTGACCCGTGATCTGGGCCAGGATGCCGTATCGGCTCCGGTGCCCACCGAGGAAGTCGAACCATGAATCACCCCTGTGTGTTCCTGCCGCCCGCCGCCTGCGCCGACGTCGCGGCCGACCTGCCGGTACGGCTGGTGCAAGACGAACGTAACGAGTGCCTGCCGTTCGCCGAGGCGGTGGCGCAGGCGCAGGCCTTCTGGACCCTGGTGTTGCCGGTCGAGGCGGTCACCGCCTGCGCCGTTCAGTTGCCGACCCAGAAAGCCCGCTGGCTGCGCCAGGCGTTGCCGTTTGCGGTGGAGGAGTTGCTGGCCGAGGATGTCGAGCAGTTGCACCTGGCGCTGGGCGAGCCGCTGGCCGATGGCCGGCATCGGGTGTTCGCCGTGCGCCGCAGCTGGCTGGCGGGCTGGCTGGCGTTGTGTCCCAGCGTACCCCAGCGAATCCTGGTGGATGCCGATATGTTGCCCCGCGAGGGCACGCCGCTGCTGTATCTGGAGTCGCGCTGGCTACTTGGCGGCGCCGGCGTGGCGCGTCTGGCCCTGGATGGCGCGACCTGGCCGGCGCTGGCGCAGTGCTGTCCTCATCCGCATGTTGCCCATCACCAGCCCGGTCAGGAGGCTCTGGCGCCGGTGGATGACCGCTCGCCGGTGGTCGATGGCTATCGCTGGCTGGCGCAGCAGGCGATGGCGACCAACCTGGCCCAGGGCGAGTTCGCCCCTCGCCAGAGTGCCGACCATTGGCAGCGCTGGCGACCGCTGGTGGGGCTGCTCGGCCTCTGGCTGGTGTTGCAATGGGGGGTGAACCTGGCGCAGGGCTGGTATTTGCAGCGCCAGGCCGATGCCTATGCGGCCAGCAGCGAAGCCCTGTACCGGCAGCTGTTTCCCGAAGACCACAAGCTGATCAACCTGCGCGCGCAGCTGGATCAGCACCTGGCGGAAGCGGAGGGGGGCGCAGGACAGCTGCTGGGGTTGCTCGCTCAGGTGAGTCAGGCCATGGCGGACGACGAACAGCGCTTGAGCGTGCAGCAAGTGGATTTCAGCGACAGTCGCGGCGACCTGGCGCTGCAGGTCCAGGCGCCGGGGTTCGCTGAGCTGGAGCGGCTGCGCGAGCGCCTGCAGGAGTTCGGTCTGCCTGTACAGCTGGGCTCTGCCAGTCGCGAGTCGGCCGGTGTGAGCGCGCGTTTGGTGATAGGGGGATGAACATGGATTCTCTGCATGGTGTTCAGCGTTCGCTCGGTGCACGGCTGGAGGCGTCGCCATTGCCGCAACGCTGGCGCGCGCTGGCGCCCAGTGATCGGCTGGCGCTCGGCGGCCTGGCGGTATTCCTCGCGGCGCTGAGCCTGTATCTGTTGGTCTGGCAGCCGACACAGCAGGGGTTGGCCCGCGCGCGCGAGGCGTTCGAGCAACAGCGTGCGCTACACACCTATCTGCAGGCCCAGGCGCCGCGTGCGCGCAGCCTGGCCGGCAGGTCCCAGGCGCCGGTCGATCCGGCACGCCTGCAAGGCCTGGTCACGGCCAGTGCCGCGCAGCAGGGGCTGGCGGTCGAGCGGCTCGACAGCGATGCCAACGGCGCTCTGCAAGTCGCCCTGCAGCCCGCGCCGTTTGGTCAGTTGCTGCGCTGGTTCGCAGTGCTGGAGGAACAGGGGGTGCGTATCGCCGAGGCAGGGCTGGATCGGAGCGAGGCCGATGGGGTCGGTGCGCGCCTGACCTTGCGCGTGGGCCCCTGAGCGCAGGGCCAAGCGGCGCAGGCCGGCTGGGCGCTGTGCGTCGGCCTCGGGCAGAGCGCCGGATTGACCGGGCGTGTGAGAAAAACTTTAAGCGGGGTATTGACTTAGGTGCGGCTGGGCCTTAAATTGCGCGCCTCGCAAAGCAACGGGTGATTAGCTCAGCTGGGAGAGCATCTGCCTTACAAGCAGAGGGTCGGCGGTTCGATCCCGTCATCACCCACCACTCTTTGCGAATTCGGACGCAAGTCCGGCCGACGCGCAGCGGTAGTTCAGTCGGTTAGAATACCGGCCTGTCACGCCGGGGGTCGCGGGTTCGAGTCCCGTCCGCTGCGCCATATTTTCCATGTCGGGTTCGCTCGGCATGAGGTGGAAAGGTTAAAAGCCGATTCGCCAGACGAAGCAAGAGTTCTCTGGACGCAAGTCCATCCGACACGCAGCGGTAGTTCAGTCGGTTAGAATACCGGCCTGTCACGCCGGGGGTCGCGGGTTCGAGTCCCGTCCGCTGCGCCATATATGAAACCCTCAGGTAGCGATACCTGAGGGTTTTTTATTGTCCGCGACAGGCTGTCCGCGACACGCCGTCTGCGACAAGCTGTCATCTTGTGTTCATCACCCTGCTCTAGCTTGATTGGCATGTCATGGGTACATGTTCAAGGCATCAAGCGGGAGGAGGCGAAAATGGACGATTATCAAGAAGAGCTGCTCGAGTCGCGTGGCCTGGAGTGGGATCTGCCCGAGTGGGAAGAAGACGCCACCGAACTCTAGTCGGCTTTGCGCTGGGTGCGGCGGAACTCGCCCGGGGTCTGCTGGTTCCAGCGCTTGAAGGCGCGCTGAAAGGCTTCGGCCGAGGCGAAACCGAGCAGGTAGGCGATTTCGCCGAACGCCAGTTCGGTATCGCGGATATAGGCCATGGCCAGGTCGCGCCGCGTTTCATTGAGGATGGCGCGAAACTGCGTGCCTTCCTCGGCCAGTTTGCGCCGCAACGTCCAGCTGGGCAGTTGCAGGCGCGCGGCCACCTCTTGCAGGTCGGGCTCGCGGCCATGCAGCAGAGGGCCGAGCAATTGGGCGATGCGCTCGCGCAGGCTGCGGGTGCGAGTCAGCTGCTCCAGTGCTTCTTCGCAGAGGTTCAGCAGCTGCCGCCAGGTGCTCGGGCAGTGCTCGGGGTTGCGCAGCTTGAGGCTGGCCTGGCTCAAACGTAGCTGGTTGTGCTGGGCGGCGAACTCCAGCGGGTAGTCGAGCAGCCCCGCATAGCTGGCCACGTAGCTGGGTGTCGGGAATTCGATCTGGATCTTTTCAACCGGCAGGGGTTGGCCGGCCAGCTGGCCCAGCTGCTGAATCCAGCTGGCCAGCACCGAGTCGACGACAAAGCGGTTGTAGTCGTTGTAGGGGCTGATCGAGTAGAAGCGCAGCCAGGCGCCGCGAGCGTCTTCGACCAGGCTCGACTGGCCGCGGTAGTTGGACGCGTACAAGGGTTCGAAACGGGTCAGCGCCCGGGCCGCCTCGCGCACCGTGGGTGCCTGGGCGGCGGTGACGCCAGCCAGGCCGGCCTGGCTCAGCCTGCTCAGGCGGCCCATATGCAGGCCGAGCGCAGGCTCGGCGCACAGCTGGATCGCGGCGTGGCCCAGGCGCATGTAGCGCGGGATGGATACGCGTGCGCCGGGCTCGGCCAGTCTCGCGGCGTCCAGGCCGTACTGTTCGAGCAGTGGCCGCGGGTCCTGGCCGAGATGCTGCACGGCATCGGCGAGGTTGTTGATGAAGCCGACCGAGAGATCGCCGAGGCGCACGCGTTGCGGTTTCATTCCGGCGTTATCCAGAGATTGAGCAGGTGGCTACCTGGCGCGGAGCTGGCCTGCTCGACGTCCTCGGGGGTCAGGCGGACATCCCGCGGCGCGCCGCCGATGGGCCAGCCGAGTTTGCCGCGCAGGAACAGCGGCGGACTGGGTTGGCCGCCATCAACCGGCTGCAGGCTGCTCTGCGGGTAACCCGCGCGCCAGTCGCGCACGACCCGGTACTGCAGCGAGCCTGCCTCGACGAGTTGCGCCGCACCGCTGTCGGCGCGCCATGGCCAGGGTTCGTCGTAGCCTTGGCCCTGAATCTCGCCCTGTGGCGAGAACACCAGGCTGAGGTTGCGCAGGGCGCCGCTACCGCTGCGCAGTTGGCCGTTTCGTATGGAAGGCTCGGGCAGCAGAATCGAGCCTGCCAGCAGGGTGACGCGGTACTCGCGGGCCAGTCCGCCGAACAGCTGTTGATAGTCCTCGGCCATCTGCGTGGCTTTCATTCGCAGCAGGGCTTCATCCAGGCGATCGGCGTCCAGATTCAGCAGCAGGGCCTTGATGGCCAGCAGCGGGTTGCCGAGCAGCAGCCAGTCCCGTACCTCCTGGCGGTTGCGCGCCTGGTAGAACTCGACCTTTTCACCACGAGCCAGCAACCAGGTGCCGATGTGCTCGGGCAGCGCCACTAGGGTGTCTGGGGTGAGCAGGTCGGCCTGCTGAGCGTGGTCCAGGGCGGCGCGCAGCTTCAGGCGCAGGTGGTCCGGGCTGCGATAGTCCAGCGGATAGAGCTGAGGGCGAATCAGCAGCAGGTTGCCCCGTCGATGCGGCGGGGCGGCCTCGCTGCTGATCACGCTGCGCAGATCGGACAGGTAGTGGTCGCTCGGGCGCCGTTCGGCCCAGATCAGGAAAGCTGTCAGGCAGCTGGCGGTGGCCAGGGCGGCGAGAAGTATCGGGAGTTTACGCGTCATGTCGCACAGGGTAGGTGGCTGGGTGGGGCATTGCCAAGGGGCGCAGTTAATTTTGATCAATAACTTGTAAGTTTGGGTCATTGAGGGGGCGGGGCCGGCTCTTTATCGTCTAGTCCATACCGACCCTGGTCCGGCTGAGACCACGGCATCCCGTGAATTGCACCTGCTCGATGTGGAGACTTCCATGACTGCTCGCTATCCGAACCTGCTGGCCCCGCTGGATCTGGGCTTCACTACCCTGAAGAACCGCGCCCTGATGGGGTCCATGCACACGGGCCTGGAAGAGAAGCCCAACGGCTTCGAGCGCATGGCGGCCTACTTCGCCGAGCGTGCCCGTGGCGGCGTCGGCCTGATGGTGACCGGTGGCATAGGGCCGAACGAGGAGGGCGGCGTCTATGCCGGCGCGGCCAAGCTGACCACCGCCGAAGAAGCCGAGAAGCACAAGATCGTCACCCGCGCGGTGCACGAGGCGGACGGCAAGATCTGCATGCAGATCCTGCATGCCGGCCGCTATGCCTACAGCCCCAAGTCGGTGGCGCCGAGCGCCATTCAGGCGCCGATCAATCCGTTCAAGCCCAAGGAGCTGGACGAGGAAGGCATCGAGAAGCAGATTCAGGACTTCGTCAATTGCTCGCTGCTGGCCCAGCAGGCCGAGTACGACGGCGTCGAAATCATGGGGTCCGAGGGCTACTTCATCAATCAGTTCCTGGTCGCCCATACCAACCATCGCACCGACCGCTGGGGCGGTAGCTACGAGAATCGCATGCGCCTGCCGGTGGAGATCGTCCGCCGTGTGCGTGAGGCGGTGGGGCCGAACTTCATCATCATCTACCGCCTGTCGATGCTCGACCTGGTCGAGGGCGGCAGCACCTGGGACGAGATCGTCACCCTAGCCAAGGCCATCGAAGCGGCTGGCGCCACCTTGATCAATACCGGTATCGGCTGGCACGAGGCGCGTATCCCGACCATCGCCACCAAGGTGCCGCGTGCGGCCTTCACCAAGGTCACCGCCAAGCTGCGTGGCGAGGTACAGATCCCGCTGATCACCACCAACCGCATCAACACCCCGGAAATCGCCGAGCAGGTGTTGGCCGAGGGCGATGCCGACATGGTCTCCATGGCCCGTCCGTTCCTCGCCGATCCGGACTTCGTCAACAAGGCCGCCGAAGGTCGCAGCAATGAGATCAACACCTGCATCGGCTGCAACCAGGCCTGCCTGGATCATACCTTCGGTGGCAAGTTGACCAGCTGCCTGGTCAACCCGCGCGCCTGTCACGAGACCGAGCTGAACTACCTTCCGACGGTTCAGGTGAAGCGGATCGCGGTGGTGGGCGCCGGCCCAGCCGGGCTGTCCGCCGCCACCGTGGCGGCCGAGCGTGGTCACAGCGTGACCCTGTTCGATGCCGCCGGCGAGGTTGGCGGTCAGTTCAACGTGGCCAAGCGCGTGCCGGGCAAGGAGGAGTTCTTCGAGACCCTGCGTTATTTCAAGCGCAAGCTGGAAACCACCGGGGTGGACCTGCGCCTGAATACCCGGGTATCGGCCGCCGAGCTGGCCGAGGGGGGCTTCGATGAGATCATTCTGGCCACCGGGATCGCGCCGCGCACCCCGGACATTCCGGGCGTGGACCATCCCAAGGTGATCGGCTATCTGGATGCGATCCTGCAGCGCAAGCCGGTCGGCCAGCGGGTCGCGGTGATCGGTGCCGGTGGTATCGGCTTCGATGTGTCCGAATTCATCACTCACCAGGGCGAGGCCACCAGCCTCGATCGCGTGGCGTTCTGGAAGGAGTGGGGCATCGATACCCGGCTCGAAGCGCGAGGCGGCGTCGCCGGTGTCACGGCCGAGCCGCACGCGCCGGCCCGGCAGGTGTTCCTCCTGCAGCGCAAGAAGTCCAAGGTCGGCGACGGCCTGGGCAAGACCACCGGCTGGATCCACCGCACCGGCCTGAAGAACAAGCAGGTGCAGATGCTCAACTCGGTGGAGTACCTGCAGGTCGACGACGCCGGCCTGCACATCCGCGTCGCCGGCGGCGAGCCGCAGGTGCTGCCGGTGGACACAGTGATCCTCTGCGCCGGTCAGGATCCGCTGCGCGAGCTGCATGAGGGGCTGGTCGCCGCGGGGCAGAGCGTGCACCTGATCGGTGGCGCCGATGTGGCGGCCGAGCTGGATGCCAAGCGTGCGATCAACCAGGGTTCGCGCCTGGCGGCCGAGCTCTGATCGACAGCGCCCCGCCCAGTGCGGGGCATTTGCCATGTGGCCCACAAGCACAGGGACAAGTTCATGACTTCGCATCTCCGGTTGCAGCCGGCGGCTGCCGAATCCCTGCAGCGCTGGCACCAGTTGCTGCTCGGCAACGACCTCGGGCGCCTGCCCGAGCTGCTGCACGCGCAGGCGCTGTTTCGCTCGCCGATGGCCTACAAGCCTTATGTCGGGGCGCCGCTGGTTTCGCTGATTCTCAATACCGTCAGCCAGGTATTCGAAGACTTCGTCTATCACCGCGAACTGGCCAGTGCGGATGGGCTCAGTGTGGTGCTGGAGTTCAGTGCCAGGGTGGCCGACCGCGAGCTCAGGGGCATCGACCTGATTCGCTTCGACGAGGCGGGTAAGATCGTCGAATTCGAAGTGATGATCAGGCCCATGAGCGGCTTGCAGGCCTTGGGTGAGGAGATGGCCCGGCGCTTGGAGCCCTTGCTGCCGAACAAGGCCTCCTAGGTTCATAGCACCAATCCCGTCACAGATTTGCCCCGCAGTCGGCCAGTCCTTGGCCGCTGGCGGGGCGACTGCCAACCCAGTCACATTGCTGGCGTGGGTTTTTCCCCTAGACTTGTTTGCATTGAGCGCTGGCGTCTGGAGTGCGGGCCTCACCGTGCCTGTCAAAATGCTTGCCCGCTGGTTGGGAAACGTGGTTATTTCCAAGGCGGTGCTGCGCCTGGGCGGGTGTCGCCGTGTTGGCCTTGAGGGAATCCGATGAGCATGCAGAACAAAGCGCAGATGGTCGAGGCCGTGATGTTCTTCGGTGAGCGCGGCGGCGTCTGCAAGCAAATGCTGTTTGCCGAGTTCGAGGCGTTGCTCGATGGCGTGGTCAACATGCCCGAGTTTGCCGATCAGCAGGTACGTATCGCCTACGTGGTGATCAACCCACGCCTGCTGATCAAGGCTGCAGTGTTCTTCTACCTGGATTTCGACGAGAAGGGGGCGCCCGACAGCGGTTGGAACATCCCCCTACAGCATCTGTCGGAAAAGGCCGGACGCGGACCGGACCTGGGTGCGGGGCCCATTCGCCTGGCCTGCCGCAGCCAGTGCCCGGTCTCCTGGCACCAGATGCACCTGTGGGACCCGAGCCTGGCGCCTGGGCACAACGATCTGATCCTGATACGTGATGCGGTCAAGCGCAACAGCCTTGGGCTGTTGGTCGAGGACGACAAGGCCCAGGCCGTGGCGCCGGAGCGGCTGCAGATGGCATCGGAAGACAACTGGTATGCGCCCGAAGCCTCTCGGGAGGCGGCGGACAGGCAGGCGGAGAAGCTCGATCAGGAGCATCGCCTGAAAACCGCTCAGTTGATCAAGCAGCAGCGCCTGCGGATCACCAGCCTGAGCCAGCAGCATGAGGAGGAGTTGGCCAAGTTCAAGCTGGCCAGCCAGGAGCAGGCCAAGTCGTTGCAGGCGCAGATCCAGGGATTGCGCCTGGCTCTGAGCCAGCAGCAGGAGCTGAACGCCAGCCTGAAAACTGAACTGGAGACCCAGGCCGCGAGCTTCCAGGCCGCGCGCGAGGCATTGGCCGAGCAGTTGCGCGCCCAGGAGCAGCACGGCCGCTCCGAGAGCGATATTCTGCGTCGTCAGTTTGAGGGCGAGCTGCAGGCGAAGGTTGCAGCGGCGGTGGCCGATTACAAGGAGCGAGTCGCCATTCGCGACGTCGAGCTGGCCTATCGCGCCGAGCAGGAGGGGCAGCTGCGCGAGGAGCTCGAGCGCCTCAAGGGCGAGCGCGAGCAGCAGGCAGGCCAGAGTGGCGAGCAGGTTCTCGAGCGTCTGGCCAAGCTCGGAGTGATCTTCGTGGTCTATCATCCGGCCGCCGGGCATCTGACCATCCCCTTGCAGGATGTCGCGCGTTACCAGGACAACCCCATGGCCTATGCCGCGGCCAAATGTTTCGTGTCCGAGGCTCAGTATCGTCAGTGGCTGGCGCACTACCAGCAGCCCACCTGCGAGGCCCTGCTACCCAGTGGCGAGCGCTGCGCCATCCCGATCGACCGGGTCGACAGCCCCAGCCGCTTCGCCATCGGCGACTCCAACTGCTGTGCGCGGCACAAGGCCAGTCATCGTCTGCGCACCGTCAGTTAAGCCTTGTTGCGCATCGATCCCGACTGGACGCCGCGCGCGCCACTGCAACCGCTGATGCTGGAGTGGGCGGCGCGAGCCGGCATCGAACTGGCGGTTCTGCGCCTGGATCTCATCGACCCGCTGATCAGCGGCAACAAATGGTTCAAGCTGGCTCCCCACCTGCAGGCCGCGGCGGCCGCAGGGGCCACGGGGCTGATCAGCCTGGGGGGCGCACACTCCAATCACCTGCATGCGCTGGCGGCCGCCGGCCAGCGCTTTCATTTCACCACAGTCGGTTTGCTGCGTGGCCATGCGCAAGATACGCCGACTGTGCGCGATCTGCAGCGCTTCGGCATGCGCCTGCATTGGCTCGGCTATGGCGGCTATCGGGCGCGTCACCAGGAAGGCTTCTGGGCGCCATGGCGGCAGCGCTATCGCGACTGCCATGTGGTGCCGGAGGGCGGCGGCGGGCTGCCTGGGGCGATGGGCTGTGCGTCTCTGGTGGCATTGTTGCGCGGGCAGCTGGCGGGGCTTGGCTGGACCGACTACGACGCACTCTGGCTGGCTGCGGGGACCGGCACGACCCTGGCGGGCCTGGTGCTGGGCGAGGCTGGCGGTCATCCCGTCTACGGCGCCATGGCGGTGCCGGCCGACCACGGCGTAGCGGCGCAGGTGCAGACGATCCTGCACGAGGCCGGGGCGGCCGATGCCTGTTACCAGTTGCTGGACGCCTGTCGCGGTGGCTTTGCACGCGTCGATGCGCAGCTGGAAGCCTTTCTGCATGCCAGCGAGGCGGCGACGGGGCTGCCGCTGGAACCGCTGTATACCGCCAAGGCGCTCATGGCGTTGCGTCAGCGGGTCGAAGCCGGTTACTTTGCCCGCGGTAGCCGCCTGGTGTTCGTCCATACCGGTGGTCTGCAGGGGCGGGGTGCGGCATTGCGCGACGCCTGCCAGGCGCACGAAGCTGCACCCGGCACATCCATCGACCAGCGGAGCCTGGAGCCGTCATGAGCGACCCTCTGAATCCCGAACAGCTGCGCAGCCTGACGCCGCTCAATGTGTTGTCGGAGCAACAGTGGCGCGAGCTGCGCAGTCAGCTGGTGCCGCAGCCCTTGCTGACCGGCCAGCTGCTGTTTCGCCGGGGCGATCAGGCGCGTCTGACCTATTACCTGCTGGCCGGTGAGTTGTCGCTGGTCGACCAGGAGGGCCGCCAGCAACGCATCGGCGCGGGCAGCGATCTCAGCTGTCATCCGCTGTCGCCGAGTCTTCCCCGTTTGCACGAAGTGCGGGCCCTGAGCGATTCCAGCGTACTGGTCCTCGACAGCGCGACCCTGGACCGGCTGGTGACCTGGCGCCTGGCGTATCAGGACCTGCTGCTGGACCTGGGGCAGGAGCATGACGAGTTGGAGTGGCTCGAGCGGCTGCTGGATAACCCCTTGTTCGCCAAGGTGCCGCCATCCAACGTGCGCGCCATGCTCGCTCGCCTGCAGCGCATCGAGCTGGCGGCGGGCAGCACGGTGCTGCGCGAGGGCGAAAGCGGCGACTGCTGCTACTTCCTCTACAGTGGTCGCGCCGAGGTCATGCGTGGCGCCGATAGCGACCAGCAGATACTGGCCGAGTTGGAGGTGGGCGCCTGTTTCGGCGAGGAGGCCTTGCTCGCCGACCGGCCGCGCAACGCTACTGTGACCCTGCTGGAGGACGGCGTGGTGCTGCGTCTGGATCGCCAGGACTTCTTTGCCCTGCTCAAGGCGCCGGTGGTGAATGAGGTTTCGCTCGGCGAGGCGGCCCGCTTGCTCAGCGATGGCGGGCAGTGGCTGGACGTGCGTCTGCAGGAGGAATACGAGTGCGGTCACGCACTGCAGTCGTTGCATATGCCCCTGCAGCTGCTGCGCCTGAAGGCGCGGCTGCTGGATAAGGCGCGGACTTACCTGTGCTATTGCGACAGTGGCAAGCGCAGCGCCAGTGCGGTGTTCCTGCTGTCGCAGCTGGGCTTCAGCGCCTGCTCCTTGCGTAACGGCCTGGACGCCCTGCCGGCTGTGCAGCGGGCCAGCCTGCTGTGTGAAAGGGGTTCAGGTTATCTGGCGCGCAGTGGCGGACGCACCGAGCGCAGTCGCTGAGACCCAGTCGCTGAGCCCCTGTCGTTGCAAACCACTCGCGGTCTCTTCAGGGCTCGATGGGGGCGGGCGTGAGCAGGGGCCAGCGGTCATGGACCAGAAACAGCCGTTCCGCTTCGTACCAGTGCCGTTGCTGGCCGGCCTCGAGTCTGACCATCAGTTGGGCGTTGGCCTGGGCGGGCAGTGCGGCGAGCCAGTCCTGCAGCCGCTGGCGCGACCAGCGCTGGTCTGGCGCGACCCGGGCGCTGGCCAGCCAGGCGCCGCGGGGCAGCGGCTGCCAGCAGCCGTCTGCGGCCTGGGCGACATAGGCTGCAAAGTCACGTCGATGCAGCCAGCGCCCGCGCAGGTGGTGCGCATTGGCGCCTCGTGGCGCCCGGCAGGCCGCGGGCCAGGGGTAGAACAGATAGCCGCCCAGCCAGAATGCCGCCTGCACATGGGTCAGATCCAGTTCGGCCAGTGCCGGCAGCGCCTCGCCGCGTGCGGACATGGGCAGTTGATGCTGGCTCAGGTGGTCGAGCTTGATATCCAGGCGATCATGGGTACCGGGGCCGAGCCAGTCTGCCGGTTGTGCGCCGCTGGCGCCTTCGGGGCCGAGGTAGAACTTGATCGCCAGTTCCAGATGGTGCACGCCTTCTGCATCGCGCAGCAGCAGGTCCAGTTCGCCCAGGGTATGGCCATTGTCACGGATGGGCAGGTTGGCGGCCAGCACTTCGACGCCGGGGGCGGCGTGCAGGGCGAACTGCCACAGCCGTTCGTAGTACAGGCCCAGGCGCCTGACCGAGCTGCGGGCCAGCCAGTCGAGCAGTGCCTGGCAGTCGCCATCGAGCTTGAGCAGCCAGTCGGCCAGCGCAGCGGGGTGGCGCCCCCAGGGGCAGGCGCTGAGCGGGTGGCGCTGGGGCCAGGGGGCGTCGCCGAGCAGGGGCGGTGACAGCAGCACCCAGGCCAGGTCGCGTACGGCGGGCTGGCCCAGGCGCTGGTGCAGGTCGGCGAGCGAGGCAAATGGCGTCATGTTGCGAGCATAGCGCCTTCTGCTGACTGGGCGGTTGGCCGGGTGTGCCAGGGCCGACCCGTGCGCGGATGAGCCTGCCCGGGTTTGCCGCTGTTGCCGGCTTTCGCCCATAATCGGGGCCCCAGACTCACAGCTTCGCGGGAGCACCATGGAGCAATTCCGGAATATCGGCATCATCGGTCGCCTGGGCAGTACTCAGGTGCTCGACACCATTCGCCGGCTGAAGCGGTTTCTGCTCGACCGTCACCTGCATGTGATCCTCGAGGACACCATCGCCGAAGTGTTGCCGGGGCATGGTCTGCAGACCTCCTCGCGCAAGATCCTCGGCGAGGTGTGCGACCTGGTCATCGTCGTCGGCGGTGACGGCAGCATGCTCGGCGCCGCCCGTGCCCTGGCACGGCACAAGGTGCCGGTGCTGGGCGTCAACCGCGGCAGCCTGGGTTTTCTCACCGACATCCGTCCCGACGAGCTGGAGCTCAAGGTCGCCGAGGTACTGGAGGGCAATTTCCTGACCGAAAGCCGCTTCCTGCTCGAGGCGGAAGTGCGCCGTCATGGCGAGGCCATCGGTCAGGGCGATGCGCTCAATGATGTGGTCCTGCATCCCGGCAAGTCGACCCGGATGATCGAGTTCGAGCTGTACATCGACGGCCAGTTCGTCTGCAGCCAGAAGTCCGATGGACTGATCGTCGCCACGCCGACCGGCTCTACGGCGTATTCGCTGTCCGCCGGCGGACCGATCATGCATCCCAAGCTGGACGCGATGGTGATAGTGCCGATGTACCCGCATACCCTGTCCAGCCGCCCGATCGTGGTCGATGGCAACAGCGAGCTGAAGATCGTCGTGTCCAAGGACCTGCAGATCTATCCGCAGGTTTCCTGCGATGGCCAGAATCACTTCACCTGCGCCCCGGGCGATACCATCACGGTCGCCAAGCGGCCGCAGAAGCTGCGCCTGATTCACCCGCTCGATCACAACTACTACGAAGTCTGCCGGACCAAGTTGGGTTGGGGCAGTCGCCTCGGGGGCGGGGGGGGCTGATGCTGCTCGATCCGAGCCGCGGTTACGACCTGATCGGCGATATCCACGGTTGTGCCCATACCCTCGAGACCCTGCTCGAGCGCCTGGGCTATCGCCAGCAGGCCGGGGTCTGGCGTCATCCGCGGCGCATGGCGATCTTTCTCGGCGACCTGGTCGATCGTGGTCCGCGCATTCGCGAGGCGCTGCACCTGGTACATGCCATGGTCGAGGCGGGCCAGGCGCTGTGCATCATGGGCAACCACGAGTTCAATGCGCTTGGCTGGAGCACGCCGGCGGCGCCGGGCAGTGGCAGGCACTATGTGCGTGAGCACACGCCGCGGCATGCTCGCCTGATCAATGAAACCCTCGAACAGTTCGTCGCCTATCCCCAGGAGTGGCGCGAGTTTCTCGCCTGGTTCTACGAGTTGCCGTTGTTCATCGACGCCGGGCACTTTCGCGTCGTGCACGCCTGCTGGGATGCCGGCCTGATCGAACCGTTGCGCGCGCAGTTCCCCGACGCCCGTATCGACGAACACTTCCTGCAGGCCTCGGCTGTGCCGGGGAGTTTTGCCAATACCGCACTGGATCGGCTGTTGCGGGGGACCGATATGCGCCTGCCCCATGGCTTGACCCTGACCAGCGACGAGGGCTTCACCCGCGCGCATTTTCGCACCAAGTTCTGGGAGGAAGATCCGCAGACTTACGGCGATATCGTCTTCCAGCCCGACGCACTGCCGGAGGCGGCCGCGCAAACCCCGCTCAGCGAGCTGCAGAAGACCGAGCTGCTGAAGTACGGTGCCGACCAGCCGCTGCTGTTCGTCGGCCATTACTGGCGCCGCGGCAAGCCGGCGCCGATTCGCCCCAACCTGGCCTGCCTGGACTACAGCGCCGTGATGTACGGCAAGCTGGTGGCTTACCGGCTGGACCAGGAGTCTCGTCTCGATGCGCACAAGTTCGTCTGGGTCGAGGTCGAGCGCCAGGAGAGTCCGCAATGACCCCGGTGGCCGTGCTGCGCCTGCCGGTGCAGATCGATCTCGGCGGTTTCATCGCCTTGCTGCAGCGTCTGCGGGTGCCCTTTCGGGTGTCGGAGGAGGCCGGCGAACAGGTGCTCTGGGTGCCCAGCGAGCAGCTGGCCGAACAGGTACGCGAACTCTATCGCCGCTACCCGCAGGGTGACCCGGCGGCGCCGCAGATGGCGGCGCCGCTGGCGGGCGGAGGGTACCTGCAGCCGCTCAAGAACAGCCCGCTGACCAGCGCGATGCTGGCGCTGACGCTGCTGGTCGCCCTGCTGAGCTGGTTCGGCGACAACTTCGCGCTGATCCGCTGGCTGAGCTTCGTCGATTTTCGCATCCAGGGCGACTTCATCTACTTCGCCTACCTGAACGATACGCTCGCCAGCGGCCAGTGGTGGCGGCTGCTGACGCCCATGCTGATCCACTTCGGCGTCCTCCACCTGACCATGAACACCCTGTGGTACTGGATCCTGGGGCGTCGCATCGAGGCTCATCAGGGCGCCTGGATGTTGCTCGGGCTGACCCTGGCATTCAGCCTGGCGGCGAATCTTGCCCAGTACCTGTATGCCGGCCCGTCCTTGTTTGGAGGGCTGTCCGGGGTGTTGTACGGCCTGCTCGGGCATTGCTGGATCTACCAGCGGCTGGCGCCGAACCTCGATTACCGCTTGCCGCCGGGCGTGGTGGTCATGCTGCTGGGCTGGTTGCTGATCTGCATGACCGGGATCTTCGAGCTGCTGCAATTTGCCGCGATAGCCAACGCCGCCCACGTCGGCGGCTTGCTCGCCGGCTGCCTTAGCGGGCTGCTCGGTGGCGCCGTGGCGCGCCGGCGGCGCTGACAGCCTGTTAAACTCGCGCTTCGTCCTTCGGAGGTATCCATGTCGTCGTCCTTTCTCGAGCTGATCGAAAATATCACCCCGCAGATCTACCAGAGCCTCAAGCTGGCGGTGGAGATCGGTAAATGGCCCGACGGCCGCAGGCTGACTCAGGAGCAGAAGGAGCTCAGCCTGCAGGCGTTGATCGCCTGGGAACTGCAGAACCTTCCGGAAGACCAGCGCATCGGCTACATGGGCGCGCAGGAGTGCGGCTCCAAGTCCGAGCCGGTGCCGAACCTGCTGTTCAAGTCCTCGGATACCCTGCACTGATGAATGAGCTGGCACGGGGTTCGTTGAGCAAGATGGCGGCGCGCCTGGGCGCGCCGGTGCAGTACGCCTTTCGCCTGGACGAGCAGGAGGTGCCGGTCAATCGACTGATCGGCAGCCATCTGCGCCTGGAATACCTGGGGGCGATCCACTGCACCCACTGCGGGCGCAAGACCAAGACCAGTTTCAGCCAGGGCTATTGCTATCCTTGCATGCAGAAGCTGGCGCAGTGCGACATCTGCATCATGAGTCCGGAGCGTTGCCATTACCACGCCGGCACCTGCCGCGAACCGAGCTGGGGCGAGCAGTTCTGCATGACCGATCATGTGGTCTATCTGGCCAATTCCTCCGGGGTCAAGGTGGGTATCACCCGCGCCACCCAGGTGCCGACGCGCTGGCTTGATCAGGGGGCGAGCCAGGCGTTGCCGATCCTGCGGGTCGCCACCCGCCAGCAGTCCGGTTTCGTCGAGGACCTGCTGCGCAGTCAGGTGGCGGACAAGACCAACTGGCGCGCACTGCTCAAGGGCGATGCAGCACCGGTCGATCTGGCGGCGGTCCGCGATCAGCTGTTCGACAGCTGTGCGGCAGGCCTGCAGGGGCTGCAGGAGCGCTTCGGCATCCAGGCAATTCAGCCGCTCGCCGATGCCCAGCCGCTGGAGATCGCCTACCCGATCGAGGCCTACCCGGCCAAGATCAGCAGCTTCAACCTGGACAAGAACCCGATCGCCGAGGGCACCCTGATCGGGGTCAAGGGCCAGTACCTGATGTTCGACAGCGGGGTGATCAACATCCGCAAGTACACCGGCTACCAGTTGGCCGTGGCGCAATAAGTCATTCGTCGAGCAGTCCAGACCCAAATAGCACAGCGGGCCCAACCCAGGCCCAGAACAGGAAGGGCCACAAGCCATGCGTACCGAACAACCGAAGATGATCTACCTCAAGGACTACCAGGCGCCGGACTACCTGATCGACGAGACGCACCTGACCTTCGAGTTGTTCGAGGATCACAGCCTGGTCCATGCGCAACTGGTGATGCGCCGCAACCCCGAGCGCGCGGCCGCCGATCCGGGTGCAGGATTACCGCCACTGGTGCTCGACGGCCAGCAGCTCGAGTTGCTCTCGCTGTCCGTGGATGGCCGGGAGCTGACGCCAGGCGACTACCAGCTGGACGACAGCCACTTGAGCCTGCAGCCCGAAGCCGCCAGCTTCGTGATCGACAGCAGCGTGCGCATACATCCGGAGAGCAATACCGCGCTCGAGGGCCTGTACAAGTCCGGCAGCATGTTCTGTACCCAGTGCGAGGCCGAGGGCTTCCGCAAGATCACCTACTACCTCGATCGTCCGGACGTGATGAGCAAGTTCACCACCACGCTCAGCGCCGAACAGCACCGCTACCCGGTATTGCTGTCCAACGGCAACCCGATCGCCAGCGGCCCGGATGAGGGGGGGCGGCACTGGGTGACCTGGGAGGATCCGTTCAAGAAGCCGGCCTACCTGTTCGCCTTGGTCGCCGGCGACCTCTGGTGTGTGGAAGACAGTTTCACCACCATGACCCAGCGCGAGGTGGCGCTGCGCATCTATGTCGAGCCTGAGAACATCGACAAGTGCCAGCACGCCATGGACAGCCTGAAGAAGTCGATGCGCTGGGACGAGGAGGTCTACGGCCGCGAGTACGACCTGGACATCTTCATGATCGTCGCGGTCAACGACTTCAACATGGGCGCCATGGAGAACAAGGGCCTCAACATCTTCAACTCCAGCTGCGTGCTGGCCCGTGCCGAGACCGCCACCGACGCCGCCCACCAGCGGGTCGAGGCGGTGGTCGCCCATGAGTACTTCCACAACTGGTCGGGCAACCGGGTGACCTGTCGCGACTGGTTCCAGCTGTCGCTCAAGGAAGGCTTCACGGTGTTCCGCGATGCCGAGTTCAGTGCCGACATGAACTCGCGCACGGTCAAGCGTATCGAGGACGTGGCCTACCTGCGCACCCACCAGTTCGCCGAGGATGCCGGGCCCATGGCCCATCCGGTGCGCCCGGACGCCTTCATCGAGATCTCCAACTTCTACACCCTGACGGTCTACGAGAAGGGCTCGGAAGTGGTGCGGATGATCCACACCCTGGTCGGCGCCGAGGGCTTTCGCCAGGGCACCGATCTGTATTTTGCCCGCCACGACGGCCAGGCCGTGACCTGCGACGACTTCATCAAGGCGATGGAGGATGCCAACGGCATCGACCTGAGCCAGTTCAAGCGCTGGTACAGCCAGGGCGGCACACCCCGCCTGGCAGTCGGCGAAGCCTACGACGCGCAGGCCAAGACCTACAGCCTGAGCTTCCGGCAGAGCTGCCCGGCGACGCCAGGACAGCAGGACAAGCAGCCCTTCGTGATCCCGGTGGCCATGGGCCTTCTCGACGGCCAAGGCCGTGAGATGCCCCTGCGCCTGGCAGACGAGGCAGCCGCTGTCGGTACCAGTCGCGTGCTTTCGATTACCGAGGCGGAGCAGAGCTTCACCTTCGTCGATGTCGCCGAGCAGCCGCTGCCGTCCCTGCTGCGCGGCTTCAGCGCACCGGTCAAGTTGAGCTTCCCCTACAGCCGCGACCAGCTGATGTACCTGATGCAGCACGACAGCGACGGCTTCAACCGCTGGGAAGCCGGCCAGCAGCTGTCAGTGCAGGTGCTGCAGGAATTGATCGGCCAGCACCGGCGCGGCGAGACCATGGTGCTCGATCAGCGCCTGGTCAAGGCCCTGGGCAGTCTGCTGGACAATGCGACCCTGGATCAGGCCATGGTTGCCGAGATGCTCTCGTTGCCGGGCGAGGCCTACCTCACCGAAATCAGTGAGGTCGCCGATGTCGACGCCATTCATGCTGCCCGCGAGTTCGCTCGCGGACAACTGGCCGAGGCGCTGTTCGAGCCCCTGTGGCAGCGCTACCAGGCCAACCGCGAGGTCTCCCGCAGCAGCGCCTATGTCGCCGAGGCCGCACACTTCGCCCGGCGCAGCCTGCAGAACATCGCCCTGTCGTACCTGATGCTGAGCACCAGGCCGGAGGTGCTGGCCGCCTGCCTGGAGCAGTTCGAGGTGTGCGACAACATGACCGAGCGCCTCGCCGCCCTGGCTGTGCTGGTCAATTCACCCTTCGAGGAGGAGAAGGCCAAGGCCCTGGCAACCTTCGCCGACTTCTTCAAGGACAATCCGCTGGTGATGGATCAGTGGTTCAGCGTCCAGGCCGCCTGCAGCCTGCCCGGTGGGCTGCGGCGGGTTCAACAGTTGATGGGGCATCCTGCCTTCACCCTGAAGAACCCGAACAAGGTGCGCGCCCTGATCGGTGCGTTCAGCGGGCAGAATCCGGTCAATTTCCACGCCACTGACGGCAGCGGTTACCGCTTTCTCGCCGATCAGATCATCACCCTCAATGCCCTCAATCCGCAGATCGCCGCGCGCCTGCTGGCGCCGCTGACCCGTTGGGGCAAGTACGACGCGGCACGCCAGGCGCTGATGAAAGGCGAACTCGAACGGATTCTGGCCTCCGGCGAGCTGTCCAGCGACGTGTTCGAAGTGGTCAGCAAGAGCCTGGTTTAGGCCGAGCTGCTCCGCAAAAGTGTTACCGGCGCCTGTTCGGTAACACTTTTTTTGTTACCTGGGGGAGTCCAAGTACATTTTCTAATGCGCAATCTCGTTTGAGAGATTGGCGCCTGGCTTGACTGTGCCCGCTATTCGTGGGTCGCGCGGTTCGCTCGGCGCAGCCAGGTTCGAATGGCTTGTCGGATCGTCCGACAGGATCGGAGCGGTGCAAGCTTGAAATGAGTGGATTTGTTCAGTGAATGATCAGTCATAAAGAATCCCGGTGGTCCCGTTTTTCGCTGGCGGAACTTTTTTATACGGTCGTTTGAATTGGCACCATGGTTGCAATATCCGTCGACGATTAGGCCCCGAAATGGTGCGCGCCTGACGGGGAGCCATCGCCGGTGCTGGAGTTGCTTCCGGTTCCATCAAGGTCGTCGCCAGTACGGCCTCATCGCACCGCGGAAGTCCGCGGCGCAACAAATAAAGAAGAACGATCTGTCCACGGAGTGAAGTCTCGATGGAAATTAAGTCCCGTAAACCCGTATTGCGCTTTGCGCCGGCCATGGCCGGATTCGCCTTGGCGGGCGTCTTGCCGCTGTTGGTGGCCGCCCAGGTCCAGGCCGTCGAATTCAGCTTCGCCGACAACGAGGTCAGTGGCTCCATCGATACCACCCTGTCCTACGGCCAGCTGTGGCGCGTGCAGGGCCAGGACAAGAGCAACAACGACATCAACACCAACGACGGCAATCGCAATTTCGATACCGGCTTGGTCTCCGAGGTCTTCAAGATCACCACTGATCTGGGGGTGAGTTACCAGAACTATGGTGCCTTCATCCGTGGTACCGCCTTCTATGACACCCAGATCATGGACAAGCGTAACGACTACTACAGTGCCAACGATCCGGTGCAGCCGAGCCAGAGCTTCCCGAACGACGACCACTTCACCCACGAGACCCGCCACAAGGCCGGCCGCGATGCACAGATCCTCGACGCCTATATCTATGGCAACTGGGACCTGGCCGAGATGCCGGTGACCGCGCGCCTGGGCAAGCAGGTCTTCAACTGGGGTGAGGGCATCTTCTACCGCGGTGGCATCAATACCACCAACCCGGTGGATGCGGCCAAGTTCCGCCTGCCAGGCTCGGAACTGAAGGAAGTACTGGTGCCGGTCGAGGCGCTGAACTTCAGCATCGGCCTGACCGACAACCTGTCGATGGAGACCTTCTATCAGTTCAACTGGAAGGAAACCGCCATCGACCCGGTGGGTACCTATTTCTCCGAGACCGACCTGTTCGCCGATGGCGGCAATACGGCTTATAGCGAGCAGACTGCGTTGGCGTCCGTGCGACCGCTTTATCAGGGGCTGAGCGGGTTTGGCGTGGGTGGTTTGCAGGGCAACAGTTACTTCGACAGCAATGGCACCATCAAGGTGGCCAGTATCCAGTCGGACCTGAACGCCAAGAACGACGGTCAGTTTGGCGTAGCCTTCCGCTATATCGCCGAAGAGCTGAACTCCACCGAATTCGGCTTCTACTTCGTCAACTACCACAGCAAAGAGCCGACCATCTATGCGGACCTGAATAGCTCCTATGCGGGGCTCGACCTGGCCGCAATCGCCGGTGCAGCTGGTGCTCAGTTGGACCCGCTGGTCAAGGCTGGCGTTGTTTCCAATGTTCAGCAGAATGTGAATCCAGCGTTCAGTTCGGCAATGTTGGATAACATCATCGCCACCGCCGGCAACGGCTCGACCCTGGGTAGTGCCGCGCTTGAACAGGTTATTCTTCAGGGTTACCAAAACTCGCTGACCAGTACCGTAAACGGTGCGGTCGGTGGCATTGCTGCGGTCGATGTGGCCAATCAGGTCAACGGTCGCCGTGAGTATGCCGAAGACATTCGCATGTACGGCATGAGCTTCAATACCACCGTTGGCGAAGCCTCGGTATTCGGTGAGCTGTCCTACCGGCCGAACCTGCCGATCGGCATCGCCGCTACCAACGACATGTTGGGCGACCTGTTGTCCCAGGCCGCATCACTGGCTAGTGGTGGGGGAGCCACCATCGCTGGGCAAGATGTTGTTATCACCGATCAGATCCATAATTCTGAGCGCGTCGAAGCCTTCAATGCCTCCTTGGGCAGCATCTATAACTTCGGTCCGACTCTTGGTTTCGACTCGCTGTTCGGCGTGGCCGAACTGGCGTCCGAGCATATTCGCGGCAGCGATCTCAAGTATGTCGGCATGGATCCGGTGACTAGGACGCTGACCCAGGAGCGCTCCTATGCCGGCCGTCCAAATGGCTCCTACTGGTCTGGCTTCGATCGCGACGACCAGATCAACAAGAATGCCTACGGCTATACCCTGTTGCTTAACGGTACCTGGAACGATGTCTATGCGGGGGTCAACCTCTCGCCGTTCGCCGTGTTCAAGCACGACTTCGAGGGCAACTCGCACCAGACCGGCAACTTCATCGAGGGGCGCAAGGCCTATACGGTTGGCCTCAAGGCCAACTACCTGAACAGCCTGGAAGCCGAACTGCAGTACACCGAGTTCTATGGCGCCGGGCAGAACAATAGCACCCGCGACCGCGACAACATCGGGGTCAACGTCAAGTACTCGTTCTAAGTTCCTATTAGCGAAATGCCGGGTGCCCTGCGGGGTGCCACGGTCGATGATTGAACACGGAGAATCAAGATGCTCAAGAAGCACACGCTGATCGGTGCGGCCATTGCGCTGGCACTTTCTGCCGGCGGCGCGCTGGCCGCTGTCTCGCCGCTCGAGGCGGCCAAGCTGGGCACCAGCCTGACCCCCTTCGGTGCCGAAAAGGCCGGTAACGCCGCGGGCACCATCCCCGAGTGGACCGGCGGGATCACCCAGGTGCCGGCCGGCTACAAGACGCCCGGCCAGCACCATGTCGATCCCTTTGCCGCTGACAAGCCGCTGTTCACCATCACCAAGGCCAACCTGGAGCAGTACAAGGACAACCTGACCCCGGGGCAGGTGGCGATGTTCAACACCTACCCGAACAGCTACCAGATGCCGGTCTATCAGACCCGGCGTTCCGGCTCGGCGCCGCAGTGGGTGTATGACAACACGATCAAGAACGCCACCTCCGCCAAGCTGCTCGATGGCGGCAACGGTTTTGCCGATGCCTATGGCGCCATCCCGTTCCCGATTCCGCAGAATGGTGTCGAGGCCCTGTGGAACCACGTCGCGCGCTACCGCGGCAGCTATATCGTGCGTCGCGCCTCGGAAGTGGCCGTGCAGCGCAACGGCGACTACTCGCTGGTGACCTCGCAGCAGGAGGCCATGTTCAAGTACTACGAACCGAAAGGCTCGTTCGCCGACATGAACAACATCATGTTCTACTACCTGTCCTTCACCAAGAGCCCGGCACGCCTGGCTGGCGGTGCGGTGCTGGTGCACGAGACCCTGGATCAGGTCAAGGAGCCGCGCCAGGCCTGGGGCTATAACGCCGGTCAGCGCCGCGTGCGGCGTGCGCCGAACCTGGCCTACGACACGCCGATTGCGGCGGCCGATGGCCTGCGTACCGCCGATGACACCGACATGTTCAACGGTGCACCGGATCGTTACGACTGGAAGTTGGTGGGCAAGAAGGAAATCTACATTCCCTACAACAACTACAAGGTCACCAGCCCCGAGGTCAAGTACAAGGACCTGCTGCAGGTCGGTCACCTGAATCCGGCGTTAACCCGCAATGAGCTGCACCGTGTGTGGGTGGTCGAGGGTACGCTGAAGTCCGGTGCGCGGCACATCTACTCCAAGCGCACCCTGTTCCTCGACGAGGACAGCTGGCAGGCGGCGGTGGTCGATCAGTACGACGGCCGTGGCGAGCTGTGGCGTGTATCGCTCGCCTACCTGAAGAACTACTACGACCTGCCGACCACCTGGTCTGCGCTGGACACCTTCCACGATCTGCAGGCGCGCCGCTACCACGTGCAGAACCTGGACAACGAAGAGGAGAGCACCATCGACTTCAGTCAGCCGATTCCGGACGACGGCTACTTCAAGCCGGCGGCCCTGCGTCGCCGCGGCACGCGCTGATCTTCGTGTAGTGCTGGGCAAAGGCCGCTACAGTAGTAGCGGCCTTTTGCATTGGTCGGTCGAATAGAGCGTCAATCACGCGGGTTTGCCTTAACAAAACATAACGTCGCGGCGATTGTCAGGTCTTTCCAAAGCTCAGTAGCATAAGCGGCCTGCTATCAGGCAGTGCCACCTATAAGAACAAGGGGGAAGGTATATGAGTGAGCCCGTCATGCGGCGCACCCAGTCCGGTCATGCTGCAGGAGCCATGCGTGCGCTGGCGTTTCGCGATTACTCGCCGCTGGCTAGAGCGCTCTCGCTGTGCAGTGTGCTGTCCATTCTGTTTCTTGCTGGCGCACCGCTGCAGGTGCAGGCGGCCGATGAGGCTGCCGCTCGTTACTCGATCGAATCGTCCAAGGCTCAGCACAGTCTGCTGCTGGATGTCGTGAGCCTGGGCAAGCGCCTGGTGGCCGTGGGCGACCGTGGCCACATCCTCTACTCCGATGACAACGCCGCCAGTTGGGCCCAGGCCAAGGTGCCGACCCGGCAGATGCTGACCGCGGTGTTCTTCGTCGACGACCAGCATGGCTGGGCGGTCGGCCATGATGCTCTGATTCTCGCCAGCAGCGATGGCGGCGCCACCTGGACCAAGCAGTTCGAGGAGCGCGAGCGTGAAGCGCCGCTGCTCGATGTCTGGTTCAAGGACCGCGATAACGGTTATGCCGTGGGCGCCTACGGCGCGCTGCTGGAAACCACCGATGGTGGGGCGAACTGGGAAGACGTCAGCGACCGCCTGGACAACGAAGATGGTTATCACCTCAACGCCATAGTCGCGGTCAAGGATGCCGGGCTGTTCATCGTCGGCGAACTGGGGGCCATGTTCCGTTCCGCCGACTGGGGACAAACCTGGGAGGCGGTGCAGGGCCCCTATGAAGGCTCACTGTTCGGCGCCCTGGGTACCGACGAAGCGGGCAACCTGCTTGCCTACGGCCTGCGTGGTCATCTTTTCCGTTCGAGCGATTTCGGCGACAGCTGGCAGCGAATCGAACTGAATACGCCCAGCAACGGCCCGCTGGAGTTCGGCCTGGCCGACGGCAACCTGTTGGCCGATGGCTCGATCGTGGTGGTCGGGCATGGCGGCAGCGTGCTGAAGAGCAGCGACGGTGGCCGCAGCTTCAGCCTGTTCAATCGCGCCGACCGGATCTCGTTGGCGGGCATCACTGCACTGGATAACGGCAATCTGATTCTGGTGGGGCAGGGCGGCGTGCATACCGCCTCGCCGACTGGCGCCGATCTGGGCCAACAATAATAAGCCGGGAGAGTTTGCATGAGTAAGCATCAACAACAACCTGCGTCTTTCCTCGAACGGTTGATCTTCAACAACCGTCCGGCAGTTATCCTGCTGTGCCTGTTGATCAGCATTTTCCTGTTCTACCAGGCCGCTCAGGTGCGCCCGCAAACCAGCTTCGAAAAGATGATTCCGCTGGGGCACCCCTACATCCAGAAGATGCTCGAGCACCGCAATGACCTGGCGAACCTGGGCAACACCGTGCGTATCTCGGTGGAAGCGGTGGAAGGGGACATCTTCAGCAAGGAGTACATGGATACGCTGCGGCAGATCCATGACGAGGTGTTCTATATTCCCGGCGTCGATCGCTCCGGCCTGAAGTCGCTGTGGAGCCCGAGCGTACGCTGGACCGAGGTGACCGAAGAGGGCTTCGCCGGTGGCGAGGTGATCCCGCAGACCTACGACGGTTCGTCCGAGAGCCTGGAGGCGCTGCGCAGCAACATCCTCAAGTCGGGCCAGGTCGGTCGTCTGGTGGCGAACAATTTCAAGTCGAGCATCGTCGACGTGCCGCTGCTGGAGTCCTATCCGGACCCGGACGACCAGAGCAAGCTGGTGCCGCTGAACTACCAGCAGTTCTCCCATGAGCTGGAAGAGAAGATTCGCGAGAAGTACCAGGCACAGAATCCCAATGTGAAGGTGCACATCATCGGTTTCGCCAAGAAGGTCGGCGATCTGATCGATGGCCTGATCGGTGTGGCGCTGTTCTTCGCGGTGGCCATCGGCATCACCTTTGTCCTGCTGCTGTGGTTTACCCGCTGCTTCAAGAGCGCCATGGCGGTGGTGTTGACCACCCTGGTGGCGGTGGTCTGGCAGCTTGGCTTGCTGCATACCCTGGGCTTTGGCCTGGACCCTTACTCGATGCTGGTGCCGTTCCTGGTGTTCGCCATCGGTATTTCCCATGGGGTGCAGAAGATCAACGGCATCGCCATGGCCTCGGGCGAGGCGACCGATGCGCTGTCCGCCGCGCGCATGGCGTTCCGTCAGCTGTTCATTCCAGGCTTGGTGGCGCTGCTCTCCGATGCCGTCGGCTTCGTGACCCTGCTGCTGATCGATATCGGCGTGATCCGCGAGCTGGCCATAGGCGCGTCCATGGGTGTGGCGGTGATCATCCTGACCAACCTGATCCTGCTGCCGGTGATGATTTCCTACATCGGCATCAGCAAGAAGGCGGTCAAGCGCAGCCGTGAAGAGGCGGCCAAGGACCACCCGCTGTGGCGCCTGATTTCCAACTTCGCCCATCCGATGGTCGCACCGATTTCCGTGGTGGTTGCCCTGGGCGCGCTGGGCGGCGGCATCTGGTATGGCCAGAATCTGAAGATCGGCGACCTCGACGCTGGCGCCCCGGAACTGCACCCGGACTCGCGCTACAACCTGGATAACGACTTCGTCATCCGCAACTATTCGACCAGCTCGGATGTGCTGGTGGTGATGGTCAAGACCGCCACCGAGCGTTGCTCGTCCTACCCGGCGCTGGCGGCCATGGACGAACTGATGTGGACCATGGAGAACACCCCGGGGGTGCAGTCGGCCATCTCCATGGTCACGGTGTCGCGTCAGGTGATCAAGGGCATGAACGAGGGCAACCTCAAGTGGGAAACCCTGTCGCGTAACCAGGACGTGCTGAACAACTCCATCGCCCGTGCCGATGGCCTGTACAACAGCGACTGTTCCCTGGCGCCGGTACTGGTGTTCCTTAACGACCACAAGGCCGAGACCCTGGAGCGCGCCGTCAAGGTCGCCGAAGACTTCGCCAAGGAAAACAATCGCGATGGCTTGCAGTTCCTCCTCGCCGCCGGTAATGCCGGCATCGAGGCGGCGACCAACGAGGTGATCGCCGAGTCGGAAAACACCATGCTGGTGGCTGTGTATGCGGCGGTGAGCATCATGTGCCTGCTGACCTTCCGCTCCATCGCCGCCACCCTGTGCGTGATCCTGCCGCTGGTGTTGACCTCGGTGCTGGGCAACGCGCTGATGGCCTACATGGGCATCGGGGTGAAGGTGGCGACCCTGCCGGTGATCGCCCTGGGCGTGGGCATCGGCGTCGACTACGGCATCTATATCTACAGCCGGCTGGAAACCTACCTGCGCCAGGGGCTGTCGTTGCAGGAAGCCTACTACGAGACCCTCAAGTCGACCGGCAAGGCGGTGCTGTTCACCGGTGTCTGCCTGGCGATCGGCGTGGCCACCTGGATCTTCTCGGCGATCAAGTTTCAGGCCGACATGGGCCTGATGCTGACCTTCATGTTCCTCTGGAACATGATCGGCGCTATCTGGCTGCTGCCGGCCCTGGCGCGTTTCCTGATCAACCCGGAGAAGCTGCGCAACAAGGCCTGAACGGCCCCTGCGCCATTAAAAGCCGCGGCCCCTGGGCCGCGGTTTTTTTTGCCCGGCGGCGAGCGAAGGTGACGTCGGCTTACTGCCCCGGGGCCGGCGGGCCGACCAGGCGGCCCATGGCGCCATGCAGGCCCAGTTCGTTGAGCGCGTCGAGCTCGCCTTGCGTCTCCACCATCTCGGCGATCACCGGCAGGTCGATGCTGTTGGCCGCTCGCTGGATCGCCTCGATGAACAGGCGCTTGTCGCTTTCGTGGTCGATCGCGCGAATGTAGCTGCCGTCTATCTTCAGGTAGGCCAGGCCCAGGTGGGCGAGGTTGCCGATCAGGCTGAAGCGTCCACCGAAGTGCTGCAGGCCGAGTTGGCAGCCGCGCGCGCGTACCTCCCGGCACAGCACTTCCAGCTCGGCAGGCGGCGGCAGGTAGCGCTCGTCGATCTCCAGGGTCAGCAGCGTCGCCTGTTGGGGATGCTGGGCGAGAATAACGAGCAGTTGCGCCAGGCTTTCAGGTTCATGCAGGGTTGCCGCCGACAGGCTCAGGGCCAGCGGCCGCGGGCGGGCGGCAAGGGCGGCCAGGCTGTGTTCGAGCATGCTCCGGTCGAAGCGCGCGGCCCAGCCCAGGCGTTCGATCCAGGGCAGGAAGTGACCGGCCACAATGGCTTGTCCTTGCGGGTCGTGCAGCCGCGCCAGAACTTTTTCGTGCAGCACCTGGCTCAGGTCGGCGCAGCGCGCCACCGGCTGGAAGTACAGCTGTAACCTGTCCAGCTGCAGCGCCTGATCGATCCAGCCGCGCCAGTCGTGCAGGCTCTGGCTGGGGCGCGGATGGTAGTCGTCGAGACGTTGCCAGGGCTGGCTTGGATTGCTCTGGGCCTGGGCCAGGGCCTGGTCGGCACGGGCCAGCACGGCCGGGATGGTCTCGCCGGGCTTGTAGGCGGCGATCCCCAGGTGCGCGACCGGCATGCAGTCGCTGGCACCGGTCTGGCGCAGATTGTCCAGGCCTTCTTGCAGGGTCAGGGCGAGCAGGTCGGCATCCTCGCCGGTCAGGCCTGGTGCCAGCAGGCTGAATTCGCCGCCGCGGGTGCGCGCCGCCAGCCAGTCGTGGCCGCTGTGTTGCGCCTGCAGGCGCTGGAGCAGGCCGCCGATCGCGCCGATCAGGCTGTCGGCGCGTTGGCCGCCTAAGCGCTGGTTCAGGCCGGCCAGGTCATTGACCCTCAGCAGCAGCAGATAGCCGGCGGCGTTCTGTTCGACCTCGTTGAGCTGGCTGGCCAGGGTCAGCTCGAACAGACGGCGATTGGCCAGGCCGGTGAGGCTGTCCTGATAGGCCTGTTCGCGCAGTTTCTCGCTGCGCGCGGCTTCTTCGGCGAACAGCTGCCTGAGCTTCTCGACCATCTGGTTCAGCGCCAGCACCACCCGCCGCAATTCGGGCGTTCGGGGTATGCGCGGCAGGCTGAGGAACTCGCGGCGGGAAATCGCCTGGGCCTGTTGCACCATGCTGTCCAGTGGGCGCAACTGGGTACGCAGCAGCCAGCCGCCGAGTACCGCGCTGACCAGGCCGCACAGCAGCAGCCAGAGCAGGCTGGCGACGGCGCTGTCCCACAGCTTGGCGATGGCGAATTGCGGGTGGCTGACCACCTCGACCCGCGCCGCCTGCTCCCAGCCGCGCATGACCAGGGCATCGCCGCCCTGGGCCTGGAGGTCGACCAGCTTGGCGAACCAGCTCGGTACCTGGCCGCCGTCGACCTCGGCCTGGCGTTCGACGATCACTTGATTGTCCGGGATGCTGAGCACGCGGATACGGCTGAAGTAGCCGCTGTCGAAGATCGAACTGACCATCAGTTCGATCATCGTCGGGTCGTCGACGTGTGGGGTCATCGACAGGCCGAGTGCGGTGGCCGCGTCCTGGGCGTGGGAGCGCAACTGCTCGATCAACTGGCTGCGCGAGCTTTCCACGCCGGCGATGAAGCTGCCGGTGAAGGCCACCACCAGAAACAGGCAGATGGCGAGAAACAGCTGTTTGAGTAGGGACATGGACGTTCTCCTGCAACCCCGTTCAACAGAGCCTAGCCGTCGCCGATGGCGAAGCCCTCGGCGCGCATCTTTTTCAGTAGATCCTGCCAGCGCGACAGCTTCTTGCTATCGCCCTTGGACTGCCTGGCTCCTGGCAGGTACAGCCCCTCGGCATTGAAGGCGTAGACCGGAAGCAGGTCGCGGCGCTGCGAGGCCGGACGGATGTCATCGATCAGGTTGTCCAGCACCAGGGGCTCGGCGCCTGGGCTGGCGTAGTAGGTCAGCACCATATGGGCCTGGTTGAGCCTGAGCGCCTTGACATAGGTGATGCGCAGTTTGGCGCTGGGAACGCCAAGCTGGCGCAGACTGAAGTACTTGGCGATCGCGTAGTCCTCGCAGTCGCCGGCCCCTCGTACCAGCGATTCGACGGGAGTGGCCCAATAGTCGACCTGGTGCCAGAGGGCGTTGTCGTCGGTGAAGCGCAACTGGCGGTTGAAGAAGTGGTTGACCTGCGCCAGGCGTTCCATTTCCGGCAGCTGCCTACTGCCGGCGGTCAGGGCTTGCCAGGCCAGGAGGCGGTCTCTGGCACTGCCGAGCGGACCGTAGCGCTGCTCGGCCCGGCCGATGATCAGGGTGAAGTCCCAGTCGGCCCAGGCGCTGCCCAGCGCGAGCAGGGCGGCGAGCGATCCGCTGATGGTGAGACGCGACCAGTGGCGGACCACTTGCCATCCTGCAAGCCGCTGCCATGGCCGCATCTTTCGCATCTCCTGCCGGGATGGAGAGAGTCTAGGCGCTCTGTGCGGGGGCGGCGTCCGCTCAGCGACGGGTCTTCTGCTTGAGGATATAGAGGCTCACCAGCACCGCACTGGTCAGCATGAAGGCCCGGGCCCACGGCAGCGGGACCAGGTAGCAGGACAGGGCGATGCTGCTCCACATCAGGCCGAGCGCATAGACCTTGGCCTTGCGCGGCAGGCCCTGGCCCTCGAGGTAGTCGCGGATCCAGGGGCCGAGGCGCGGATGCAGCACCAGCCACAGGTAGAAGCGCCGCGAGCTGCGCACGAAGCAGGCGGCGGCCAGCAACAGGAAGGGAGTGGTCGGCAGCACCGGGAGGAAGATACCGATCACGCCGAGTGCGACGCTCAGCCAGCCGATTGCCAGGAGCGCAAAGCGGATGGCCGGGTTGCGCTTTATCTCTACTTCATACGCCATGGGCCTGGCGCGGGCTCAGTGGTGGCGGGGCTTGAGCAGCGCAGGCTTCTCTTCCGGGGCGTTGAACAGCAGGAACAGCGCCGTCAGCAGTTCGGGGATCTGCTCGACCATGCTGTCGACCAGGTCGCGGTCGTTGGCGATCTCGGCAAATTCGGCTTGCTCCTCAAACAGGCCGGAGCCGACCATGATTGGCAGCAGCAGTTCGCTGACCTCGTCTTCGGCGTCGTCGAACCAGGCCGCCTCGCGCAGGAACACCCCTTCCATGAAGCCGATGCACCAGCCGCGCAGGTCGGAGTCGTCGGGGTCGTCGCCCAGGTCCAGGGCGCAGGGCAGTTCGGGGTCGTCATCGCTGGCCAGTTGTCGGGCAATATGCGCCTGTAGCTGCACCAGGGTGGCTTCGATCTCCTCGCGTTCGGCGTCGCTGCGATAGTGCGGCGGCTCGGCGAACAGCGCATCGATCCATTCGCGCTCGGGTACCCGGTCCGGGCAGATCGACAGCGCGGTCAGGTAGCCATGGGCGGCGACATAGTCCAAGGCCTCATCGTGCAGCTCATCGGCGTCGAGGAAGGCTTGCAGGTGGGACAGTTGCTCGGCGAAGGACATCGTGGGACTACCTTGAGGGGGGAACGATGATGAATTCTAGTCTAGACCCGCCGCAGCAGCTATAGCGCGGGGCAAATGCAGGGCGGAATCGACAGGCCGGCGGATCGAAAGCCTGCCCGGCGAGCACTTGCGTATAATGCCCCGCTCGATTCGGAGGCCTCCCATGCTCGACCCATCACTGCGCATCCTCAAAGACGTGTTCGGCTACGACAGCTTTCGGGGGCGTCAGGGGGCGATCATCGAGCGGGTGGCCGGCGGCGGCGACGCCCTGGTACTGATGCCGACCGGCGGCGGCAAGTCGCTGTGCTTTCAGGTCCCCGCGCTGTTGCGCGAGGGCCTGGCGGTGGTGGTTTCGCCGCTGATCGCCTTGATGGACGATCAGGTCGCGACCCTGGACGAGCTGGGGGTGGCGGCGGTGGCCCTGAACTCCAGCCTGGGCGCCGATGAACAGCGCGAGATCGCCGAGCGCATCCGGCGCGGCGAGGTCAAGATGCTCTACCTGGCGCCCGAGCGCCTGGTCCAGCCGCGCATGCTGGCGTTCCTGCAAGGCTTGCAGATCGCCCTGTTCGCCATCGACGAGGCCCATTGCGTGTCGCAGTGGGGCCACGACTTCCGCCCGGAATACCTGCAGCTGGGCCAGCTCGCCGAGCTGTTTCCCGAGGTGCCGCGCATCGCCCTGACCGCCACCGCCGACCGGCGCACCCGCGAGGAAATCGTCACCCGCCTGCACCTGCAGGACGCCGAGCGCTTCCTGTCGAGTTTCGACCGGCCGAACATCTTCTACCGCATCGTTCCCAAGGAGCAGCCGCGCAAGCAGCTGCTGAACTTCCTGGCGGCGCGCAAGGGCGATGCCGGCATCGTCTACTGCCTGTCGCGCAAGAAGGTCGAGGAAGTCGCCGCCTTCCTCAGCGAACAGGGCTTCCCGGCGCTGCCGTACCACGCCGGGCTGGCCAATGACCTCCGCGCCTATCACCAGAAGCGCTTCCTCAACGAGGAGGGGCTGATTATGGTGGCGACCATCGCCTTCGGCATGGGCATCGACAAGCCCAACGTGCGTTTCGTCGCCCACCTCGACCTGCCCAAGTCGCTGGAGGCCTATTACCAGGAGACCGGCCGGGCCGGTCGCGATGGCCTGCCGGCGGATGCCTGGATGGCCTATGGCCTGCAGGACGTGATCTTTCTCAAGCAGATGCTCAACAACTCCGAGGGCGACGAGCGGCACAAGCGGGTCGAGCAACACAAGCTCGATGCCATGCTCGCCCTCTGCGAGGAGACCCGCTGCCGACGCCAGGTGCTGCTGGCCTATTTCGACGAGGAGATGGCACAGCCCTGTGGCCACTGCGACAACTGCATCGACGGCGTGCAGACCTGGGATGCCACCGAGCCGGCGCGCCAGGCCCTGTCGGCGATCTACCGCAGCGGCCAGCGCTATGGCGTCGGTCACCTGGTCGATCTGCTGCTCGGCCGCGACAACGACAAGGTGCGCAGCCTAGGCCATCAGCACCTGTCGGTGTTTGGCGTCGGCAAGGCGCTCGGCGAGAGTGAGTGGCGCTCGCTGTT
Organism: Pseudomonas zhanjiangensis; assembly: GCF_041027545.1. Lineage (NCBI taxonomy): Bacteria > Pseudomonadati > Pseudomonadota > Gammaproteobacteria > Pseudomonadales > Pseudomonadaceae > Pseudomonas > Pseudomonas zhanjiangensis. The sequence goes on from NZ_JBFTEG010000005.1 coordinate 57,340, forward strand.
CCGTCAGCTGGTGGCCCGCGGCCTGGCCGATGTCGACCTCGAAGGCTTTGGCGGGCTGCGCCTGTCCGACAGTTGCCGACCCCTGCTGCGTGGCGAGGTGAGTCTGCAGTTGCGTCGCGACCTGAAACCGGCGCAAGGCAGCAAGGCCTCCAGCAGCGCGGCCAGCCAACTGGTTCGCGGCGATGAGCGCGAGCAGTGGGAGGCCCTGCGCGCCCTGCGCCGCAAGCTCGCGGAGGAGCATGGGGTGCCGCCTTATGTGATCTTCCCCGATGCCACCCTGCTGGAGATGCTGCGCAGCCAGCCGACCACGCTGGCGCAGATGGCGACGGTCAGTGGCGTCGGCGCGCGCAAGCTGGAGCGCTACGGCGAGGCCTTTCTCGAGGTGCTGGCTGGCACGGCCGAGGCGCCGCAGGTGGTCAGCGACCTGCGCCATGAGCTGACCAGCCTGGCACGCGCCGGCATGACCCCGCAGCAGATCGCCGGCCAGCTCAACTGCAGCGAGAAGAGTGTCTATGCGCTGCTGGCCGAGGCCATCGGCAGCCAGCAGTTGTCCCTCGAGCAGGCGCTGGATTTGCCCGAGGCGCTGCTGGGCGAGATCCAGGATGCCTTCCTCGACGGCGAAGGCGAACTGCCGCCCGTGGCGGCGATCAGCCAATCCTTCGCCGGCCGGGTCGAGGAGGGCGTGCTGCACTGCGTGCGTGCTGCACTGCAGGCGGAGTTCGAGGCCTGATGCCAGGCGCGGCAGGTTCGATCGGAGTGTCAGACTGCTGACGCGGTTAATCGACAATCTTGTGGCGTTACCGGCTTGCGGCTAAGGTGTGCGCAAGCCTCCAGCAGATGAGTTCAAGGTGTCCCTTCCTCACGCCTGGTTGGACGATGTGCGTCCCAGCCCCTATGCCGATCAGCTTGCCCTGGGGTTTCGCTGGCTGCGCTTCGTCCGGCCGCTCGAGCGGGAATACCGCAGCTCTAAATCGGACGACTATTTCGAACTCAAGCGTATCGCCCTGAGCGTCGCCATGCTGTTGTGGCTGGCCTTTGCGGTGTTCGACGGGATCCAGGTGCAGCAGCCTTTTCTCGCCTGGATCCTCATGGTGCGCCTGGCGGTGTTCGTGCTGTTGCTGGTCTGCGCGGGGCTGATCCTGCAGCGCAAGCATCGGGACCTGCTGCAGCCCTTGAGCCTGCTGTGCATTCTGGCGCTTGGGGTGGGCGCCGCCCTGGTCGTGGGGATCGCTCACCAGGCCGACCCGAATTACCCCTATGAGGGCTTGCTGCTGGTCAGCATGGCCGCCTACTTTGTGGTCGGTTTGCGCCTGGGCGAGGCCCTGTTCTGCGCCGCGGTGGTGCTGCTGGTGTACCTGTGTGCCGAGCTGTGGGCGGGATTGCCGGCCGCGCGGCTGATCAACAACCTGCTGTTTCTGTCGTTTGGCAACCTGATCGGCGCCATCGGCTGCTACCTGCTCGAATACAAGTCCCGCGAGCATTTTCTGATCAGCCGGCTGATGCAGGTGCTGGCCGAACACGACAGCCTGACCGGGCTGCACAATCGGCGCAGTTTCAACCGTCATTTCGCCCGCCTGCTGGGCCAGGCGCGGCGTGCGCATCAGTCCCTGGCCCTGCTGCTGTGTGATATCGACCACTTCAAGGCCTACAACGATTGCCACGGCCACCAGGCCGGCGACCACGCGCTGCAGCGCGTGGGGGCGCTGCAGCGCGTGGGGGCGCTGCTACAGGACGCTGCGCGGCGCCCGCTGGACATGGCCGTGCGCCTGGGCGGCGAGGAGTTTGCCGTGTTGCTGTACGACATCCCCGCGGCCGAGGCGCTGGGGCGGGCCGAGGCGCTGCGTATCGGCCTGGAGCAGCAGATGATCGAGCACCCCGGTTCCGCCACCGCTTCGGTGTTGACCATGTCCATCGGCGTCGCCTACCTGTCGCCAGTCGAGGGTGGCGAGTTGACCCAGTTGTACGAGCGCGCCGATCGGGCGCTGTACGAGGCCAAGGCCTTCGGTCGCAACCGGGTCGCGACCTAGCCGCTGCCTTCGCCCATCGCTGCCGGCGCTGCAGTCTGACCGATTTTGCCCCAACAGATGGCGTCGCCGGTGAATGCCCGGACCGCTACGCCGGTGCTAGCATCGACGGCCTTTGCCTGGGAGTTTCTATCTGATGGATCGACTGATTCAAGCCAACGGCCAACCCCATTTCGGCATCTTTGCCGAGGCCCCCGGGCTGATCAATCACCGCGACTTCGACTTCCGCTCACCCATGGGCCGGCGCCTGGGAAGCCTGGCCAAATGGCGGCGTTTTCACCAGTTCCAGTACTTCGGCCTGATCAGCGACCAGCTGATCGGCGGCTGCGCCCTGGCCGACTTGAGCCTGGCCGGGGTCGGTTTCGTCTACCTGTTCCATCCGCCCAGCGGGCGCATGCTCGAGCGCCAGTTCAAGCTGCCCCTGGGCCTGGGCACGCGTTTCTCCCAGCGGCCGGACGACGGCATCTGCCAGCTGCGCAGCGGCCGCAACCTGTTGCGTTTGGAGAACCTCGGCGCCTCGCGGGAAAAGCGCCTGCTGGTCGAGCTGGATGACGGCCTGCGCATCGATGCACGCTTCTCCGAGAGCGAGCCCGGTTTCCAGCCGATGTGCCTGAACACCCCCACTGCGGTGAATGGTTGGACCTATGCCCAGAAAGTGGCCGGTGTGCGCTGCAGTGGCCGGGTCAGCAGCAGCCTGGGCGATTTCGACCTGGCGGCCATCGACGCCTTTGCCCATCACGACTGGACGGCCGGCTACATGCGCCCGCAAACCCACTGGAACTGGGCCTGCCTGTCCGGCCAGGCGGCTGGCCGGCGGGTCGGCCTGAACCTGTCCTGTGGCGTCAACGAGACCAGCTTCACCGAGAACTGCTACTGGCTGGACGGCGAACTGATCAAGGTCGACACCGTGCGCTTCGCCTTCGACCGCGAGCAGCCGCTGCAACCCTGGGCCATCGACTCCCATGATGGCCAGGTGGCGCTGCGTTTCGAGGCGCGGGGGTTGCACCGCCAGCGCAGTAACCTGGGTATTCTCGCCAGCGACTTCAAGCAGGTGTTCGGCCGCTTCTGCGGCGTCCTGCGCCCGGCCGGGCGGGACCAAGTGGTGATCGACAACCTCTGGGGTTTTGTCGAGGATCAGTACGTGAAGTGGTGAGGCGAGTGTGCGTGGGGCTTGCCTCCGTCGAGTTGTTCTGGTTAGCTGGCTAATTATTAGTTTTTGACGATTATAAGAGCCGTTATCCATGTCGCAATCCGATCAACACCGCTTCGCCATGCAAGTCGCTCAGCTATCCCGTGCCTGGCGCGCTGAAATGGACCGCCGCCTGGTCGGCCTGGGTCTGTCCCAGGCGCGCTGGCTGGTGCTGCTGCACCTGTCGCGCTTCGATGAGCTACCTACCCAGCGCGAGCTGGCGCAAAGCGTCGGCGTCGAGGGGCCGACTCTGGCCCGTCTGCTCGATGGTCTGGAGTCGCAGGGGCTGGTCAGCCGTCAGGCCGTGCCGGAGGACCGCCGGGCGAAGAAGATCGCCCTCAGCCCCCAGGCCCAGCCATTGATCGAGAAGATCGAGGCCATCTCCACCCAACTGCGCCTGGAGGTGTTCGCCGGCATCGACGAGGACGACCTGCGCCGCTGCCAGCAGGTGCACAAGCGGATTCTGAGTAACCTGGAAAAGCGCTGATGGGGCAGGACCTGCCCGCCCTGCAGGCGCGCTTCGGCGCGCGCTACCCGCAGTGGCTGCTGGCGGTATTGATGATTGGCAGCATGGCCATGGTGCTGGCCTCGACCAGTATCAACGTGGCGCTGCCGGCGATCATGGCGGATTTCGCCATTGGCCGGCCGCTGGCCCAGTGGCTGTCTACCGGCTTTCTCGCCGCAATGACCGCGGGCCTGTTGCTGGCCGCCTGGGCCCATGCGCGCTTGGGCGCGCGCCGCACCGCCCAGTTCGGCTTGCTGCTGTTCATCCTCAGCTCCCTGCTGGCCTTGGTGGCCCAGGCCGCCTGGCAACTGATCGCCCTGCGCGTGGTCCAGGGCCTGTGCGCCGGGATCATCCAGCCGCTGGCCGTGGTGCTGCTGTTTCGCATCTTCAGCGGCGGCGGGCGCGGCATGGCCCTGGGTCTCTACGGCCTGGGGGTGATGGTGGCGCCGACGCTGGGGCCGACCATCGGCGGCTATCTGGTCGACCACTTCGGTTGGGTGGCGGTGTTCTGGCTGCCGCTGCCGATGTGCCTGCTGGCCTTGTTCGGCGGGCAGTGGCTGTTGCCCAGCCGGCGCGAGAAAACCACGCCGTTTCTGGATGTCTGGGCCTTCGCGCTGCTGTGTCTGGGGCTGTTCGGCCTGCTCGGTGCCTTGGCCGAGGCGCAGCGTTTCGCCTGGCAGGCGCCAAGGGTGTGGGCGACTGCGTTGCTGGGCGTGCTGGCGGTCGCCGGTTTCCTCTGGCGCAGCGCCCACAGCGCGCATCCGCTGCTGCCTCTGCGGCTGTGGCGCCACACCGGCTTTCGCAATGCCGGCTGGGTGGCGTTGACCCTGGGCGTCGGCCTGTATGGCTCGACCTACCTGATCCCGCTCTACCTGCAAACCATCGAGGGCTACAGCGCCGGGCGCGCCGGCCTGTTGTTGCTGCCCACCGGCCTGCTGATGGGGATTGCCTCCTTTGCCGGCGGCTGGCTGAGCGATCGGCTGTCGGCGGCCATGCTGCTGGTCAGTGGTCTGCTGGTGTTCGCCGTGTCGGCCGGCGGCCTGGGCTGGCTCGGGCAGGGCGCCTCCTTTGCCGTGTTGTGTTTCTGGGCCTCGATCGGCCGGATCGGTCTCGGTCTGCTGCTGCCGGCCCTGAGTACCGGGTCACTGGACGTGCTCGGGCCGGAAGAGCTGGCCCAGGGCGCCGGCAGTATCACCTTCGTGCGTCAGCTTGGCGGGGCTTTTGGCGTCAATATTTTAACGTTTTTCCTCGAGTGGCGGCACGAGGCGGAGGGCGGCAATCTTCTCGCCGAGGCGCAGGCCTTCCAGCAGAGCTTCTGGTTGCTGGCCGCGGTCTTTGCCCTGACGGTTCTGGCCGCCTGGCGAGTCCGTGCGGTCAAGAGCTGACTGCTCGTCCGTCAGCTTGTCAGTTTATTGACTAATGCCCTGGGCTTTTGCGTATGATGGCCAACTGCTTTGATGCGGCCGGCGCGCGCGGGTGCGCAAGTCTGCGATTCACGGCCATACTGACTGACTAGCCGGGAGCGACAAGGAACGTAATTCCCGACGCAATAAATTTGCTGCGCCTTTCTCTCGTCACCGGCGGGATGCACACGCCTCGGTGTGGGTGATGCTATGAACGGCAGCAGGGTAACCGGGAGCGTCGATATGACTCGGGTTCAACAGTGGCTGCTGGGCCTCGCCTCCAGTTCGGCTTTTTATTCGGGCGTCGTGCCTGCCCTGGGGTTGGGTGAGATCACCCTGCATTCGGCGCTGAATCAGCCGCTGGAAGCTGAAATCGAGTTGCTGCAGGTCGCCGACCTCAGTGCCAGCGACCTGTCGGTGCGCCTGGCCCCGGCAGAGGTGTTCAGCCGTGCCGGCGTCGATCGCCTGGTATTTCTCAACGACCTGCGCTTCACCCCCCTGTTGCGCGGCAGCACCAGCGTGATTCGCGTGGTGTCGAACCAGCCGGTGCGTGAGCCCTACCTGAATTTCATCGTCGAGGTGGCGCGCCCCAACGGCCAGTTGCTGCGTGAGTACACCGTTCTGCTCGATCCGCCGGGGTCCTCCGCCTATCGGGCGCTGGCGACGGTTCCTGCCGCGCCCGCCGCGCCGGTGCGCACCTCGACCCTCGCCACGCCAGCGGTCCAGCCCGCCGCTACGCACGGGCAGCGTTATCGGGTGGTTGCCGGTGACAGCCTGTGGAAGATTGCCGCGCGTCTGCGCGCCGCCGGCAGCGAGGCGTCCCAGCATGCGCTGATGGGCGATATCCTGGCCCTCAATCCCCAGGCCTTCAGCAATGGCGACAGCAGCCAGCTACGTCTCGGCGCGGATCTGCTGCTGCCGGACTCCGCCGGTGTCGCCGCCGCGCCGCCGGTCGAGCCGCAGCTGGTGGCCGCCGCGCCTGCTGCGCCGGCGCCCGAGCCGATCGATTCGCAGGTCGAAATGCTTGCCCAGGCGCAGCAGCGGGTGGATCAGGAGCTGGCCGAGCAGGCAGCGGAGAATACCCAGCTGCAGCAGGGGCTGGCCGAGCTGCAGGCGCAACTGCAGCAGCTGCAGGCGCAGATGAGCGACAAGGATCGCCAGCTGGCCGAGTTGCAGGCCCAGTTGGCCGCGCGCGAGACGCTGCCCCAGGCATCCCAGGCGTCCGAAGCGCCAGTGCCGGTGCTGGAGGCGGCGCCAGCGACGGAACCGGCGAGCGGCGCCACTGGAGGCTGGCGAGCTGCGGGAGTGGCGGCATTGGCGGCGTTGCTGGCCGCCATTCTCGGGCTGGTCTGGCGCGGACGACGTCAGGCCGAGCAGCCGGCTCGGCACGAGCCGCAGCTGCCCGAGGTCGCTGCAAGCGAGGCTGGCACCCCGCAGCCATCGGCCCCGGTTGCGCCAGCGCCTGTGGCCGCACCTGTGGTGGCCACGCCGGCGGCGAAGGCGCCAGCGGCGCCGGTGGTGGTACCCGGCGATGCCCTGGAAGGCGCCAATATCTACATCGCCTTCGGCCGTCTTGGCGAGGCCGCCGCCGCCCTGCGCAAGGCACTGCAGGCCAATCCGCAGCGTAGCGATATCCGTTTCCGGCTGCTGGAGGTGCTGGCGCAGCAGGGCGATGCCCAGGCGTTCGCCCGCGAAGAGGCGATTCTGCGCGCCGCCGGCTTTACCGCGGCGCGGATCGACCAGCTCAAGGCGCGCCACCCGGAACTGTCTGCGCTCAACAGCGACCCGCTGGAGAATGCCGTGCTGGAGCTGGACGAGACGGCGCCCCTGGCTGGCGCCGAAGCCATGGTCGAGGACGACTTCCAGCTCAATCTCGACGACCTGTCGTTGGATGCGGACTGGGACCTGGTCAGCCCCTTTACCCCCGGTGGCAGCAACAAGGCCGACAGCGCGCCGGACTCGTTCGCCGATGCGCCGCCGCTCGGCCAGCCCGATGCGGCCGAGCTGGATGGCGATCGCGATCCGCGCAACCCCTTCGCCAAGTCGATGCTGGTGGAGGAAACCACGGCCGATGGCTGGCTGCAGGAAGGGCAGGAAACGGGCGAGCATGCCCTGGTGGGCGATGAGGCGACCTTTCTGGATGACCTCGATCAGTTGGCCGGCAGCCAGGCCAATCTCATCAAGCTCAACCAGGCCCTGGCCTACATCGAGCAAGGCAATCTGGGCAGCGCCTGCGACATGCTCAACGAGGTCATCAATGACGGCGATGACCAGCAGAAGCAGCAGGCGCGCAAGCTGCTGGCCAGGATCGCCTAGGCCGCGGCGGCGCGTGCCGGTCGGGCAGGCGCCGCGAGCCGAGGGCGTTATCATCACGGCCCAATATTCCGGAGTTCGCCATGGCCCCGCGCAAAGCCGAAGTGATCATTACCTATTGCACGCAGTGCCAGTGGCTGCTGCGTGCCGCCTGGTTGGCCCAGGAGTTGCTATCGACCTTTGCCGACGATCTGGCCAGGGTCAGCCTGGAGCCCGGGCGTGGCGGGGCGTTTCGTATCACCTGCGACGGCGTGCAGATCTGGGAGCGCAAGGCCGATGGCGGCTTCCCCGAGGCCAAGGTGCTCAAGCAGCGGGTACGCGACCAGATCGATCCGGGGCGCGACCTGGGCCACAGCGACCGGGTAGGCCAGGCCTGATCAGCGCGCCAGGCGGGCGGAGACGAAGATCGTCAGGATGATCAGGCAGCCGCCCAGGAACATGCGCAGGGTCGGTACCTCGCTGAACAGCCACCAGGCGAAGGCGATGCCGTAGACCGGCTCCAGGGCGAAGATCAGCGCGGCGCTGCGTGCCTTGAGCACGCGCAGGCTGGAGACGAACAGGCTGTGCGCCAGGCCGGTGCAGAATATCCCCAGCAGGGCCAGCCACAGCCAGCTGGACAGGCTGGTCGCGGCCAGCAGCGGCCAGGCGGCGGGCATGAAGCACAGCAGCACCGTGAGGTTCTGGCAGAGCGCCGCCCTGACCGGGTCGACCCCTGCCGTGCTGGCGCGGTTGAGCAGCGACAGCAGGGCAAACAGCAGGCCGGAAAATATCGCCCACAACAGGCCGGCGGTGGCCTGGCTATGCAGGTCGAACTCCGGCGTCACCAGCACCAGGCCCAGGCTGACCATGGCGACCATGGCGAACTCGCTGGGGCGCGTGCGCTCGCGAAACAGCAGGCCCTCCAGCAATACGGTGAAGGCCGGAAAACTGGCGAAGCCGAGGGTGGCGATGGCCACCCCGGAGACATTTACCGCCTCGAAGAAGCTCATCCAGTGACTGCCCAGCAGCAGGCCGCCGAGTGCCAGCGGGAGCAGTTGCCGCACGCCGCTGCGCGCGCCGCCTTTCTGGCCGAACAGCTGGGCGAACAGGGCCAGCGCCAGCACCGCGAACAGTGCGCGGCCGGTGGCGATGGCCAGGGCGTCGCTGGCCGCCAGCTTGCCGAAGATGCCCGACAGGCCGAACATCAGGGCGCCCAGATGAATGGCCAGCAGGGCCTTGCGTTCGCTCATGCCAGGCGCGAGCCGTTGGGTAGCGCACGGTCGAAGCCGGCCAGCACCACCTTGCCGTCGGCGTCGTGGACGCCCGTTACCAGAACCTCCGAGCGTACCCCGGCGATGCGCTTGGCGGCGAAGTTGCACACGCACAAAACCTGGCGCCCGAGCAACTCGGCGCAGCCATAGTGCTCGGTGATCTGGGCGCTGGAGGTCTTCACACCCAGCTCGCCGAGGTCAATGGTCAGTATGTAGGCCGGCTTGCGCGCCTTGCTGTTGGGTTCGGCCGACACGACCGTGCCCACGCGCAATTCCACCCGCTGGAAATCGTCCCATTCGATCTGCTGCATGCTGCCTCCGTTGCGATAACCGCGAGCAGTCTAGGGGCGCCGCGGGGCGATTGTCTGTCGCCGGACTCGCGGATTTTGTCGCGCTACTCGCGGCGCTGGCGCAAGGCGCGCGGGGTGCAGCCGAAGCGCCGTGAGAGGGCGGCGGTGAAGGCGCTCTGCGAGCCATAGCCGACCCGCGCGGCGATCTCGCCGACGGCCAGCGGGCTGTTCTGCAGCAGGTCAAGGCCCAGCTGCAGGCGTCGGTTGCGCACGTGCTCCATCGGCGTCTGCCCGGTCTCGGCAAGAAAGCGCGCGTGGAAGCGCGCGGCGCTGAGCCCCGCCAGGCGCGCCAGGTCGGCGACCTGCAGGGGGTGGGCGGCGTGCTGGTCGATATAGGCATCGATGGCCGCCAGCGGCAGGCGCCGCGCTTCGCCCGGGTGGCCGCTCTCGCTGACCAGGCTGGCCAGCAGCAGTGCGGCGCCCTGCTCGGCGATCACCGGGTCGTTGCTCGGGTTGGCGGCGAGCCAGCCGACCAGCTGGCCCTGTGCCGGCGCCAGCTGCAGTGCGCCGGGATTGTCGAGCAGGCTGCGGCCGGCATCGGCATGCCGGCCCAGGCGCTGCAGCAGCCACTGCTCGGAGGGTACGTCGAGGACCAGGCAGCGGCTGCCGTCGCGGCTGCCGCAGGCATGCTGGGTGTCGGCCGGGACCACGGCGAAGGTCAGCTGGCTCACCTGGCTGCCACGACCGCAGACCTCGAAATCCAGCTGGCCACTGAGGCCGAAGACGATCTGCGCATGGCTGTGACTGTGGCTGAGCAGTTCATGGCTGTAGTGACGCAAGGAGAGCAGCGATGTCATGGCAAAGTCCTCTAACGAGCTGGTCAGTCTACCTGCCGCCGGGGCAAAGGCCAGCGTCATCGAACCGCCATGTGGGTGTCACAAACCCTTCACCGCCGCCGCGCAAGCTCGTCGAAACCCTGCCGGAGGCCGCCCATGAGCAGCGCACAACTGGCCAAGCCCAGCCACAAGCAACGTGTCCGAACCCTGTGGATCTCCGATGTGCACCTGGGCACCCGGGATTGTCAGGCCGAGCACCTGGCCAGCTTTCTCAAGCGCTACCAGGCCGACAAGGTCTATCTGGTCGGCGACATCATCGATGGCTGGCGGCTCAAGGGCGGCATCTACTGGCCGCAGGCGCATACCAATGTGATCCGCCGCCTGCTGACCATGAGCAAGCGCGGCACCGAGGTGATCTACGTCACCGGCAATCACGACGAGTTCCTGCGCGGCTACTCCAGCCTGGTGCTAGGCAATATCCAGCTGGTCGACGAGGCCGAGCACGTCACCGCCGATGGTCGCCGGCTGCTGGTGATCCATGGCGACCAGTTCGACGTGATCACCCGCTATCATCGCTGGCTGGCCTTTCTCGGCGACTCGGCCTACGAGTTCACCCTGACCCTCAATCGCTGGCTCAATCACTGGCGGCGGCGCTACGGCTACGGCTACTGGTCGCTCTCGGCCTACCTCAAGCACAAGGTCAAGAGCGCGGTGAACTTCATCAGCGACTTCGAGGAGGCCATCGCCCATGAGTGCAGCAAGCGCGGCTTCAATGGTGTGGTCTGCGGGCATATTCACCACGCCGAGATTCGCCCGATGGGCGAGGTCGAGTACCTGAACTGCGGCGACTGGGTGGAATCCTGCAGCGCGCTGATCGAGCACCTGGACGGGCATATCGAGCTGTACCGGCTGGCCGACGACCAGGCCCTGCAGGCCCAGCTGCCCGGCGTGGCGGAAGCCGCGATCGAGCCGGCGGCATGAGGATCCTGATCGTCAGCGATGCCTGGCTGCCCCAGGTCAACGGCGTGGTCACCAGCCTGCAGGCCCTGGTCGGCGAGCTGCGTGGCCTGGGTCATCAGGTCAAGCTGCTGTCGCCGCAGGACTTTCGCGCCTGGCCTTGCCCGTCCTATCCGGAGATCCCGCTGGTCTGGGATCTGTGGCGAGTGGGGCCGGCGATTCGCGCGTTCCAGCCCGACTGCGTGCATCTGGCCACCGAGGGGCCGCTTGGCTGGGCCGCGCGGCGCTGGCTGGGCAAGCGTGGCCTGGCGTTCTCCAGCGCCATCCATACGCGCTTTCCCGAGTACATCCATACCCGCTGGCCGTGGCTGCCCTTGCGCTGGGGCTACGCCTTCCTGCGCGCGTTCCATCGACCCAGTCGGCACGTGTTGGTGACCACCGAGCGGCTGCGCGAGGAGTTCGCCGGCCGGGGCCTGCAGCGCCTGGCCCTGTGGCGCAAGGGCGTCGATACCGCTCTGTTCCACCCCGGCGAGGGGCGGCCAGCGCCGGCCGCGCCGGTGTTCCTCTATGTCGGGCGTATCGCCCCGGAGAAGAACCTCGAAGCCTTGCTCGAGCTCGACCTGCCCGGGGAAGTCCGCGTGGTCGGCGATGGCCCGCAACGCGAGGCCCTGCAGGCGCGCTACCCGCGGGTCAGGTTTGTCGGCTACCGGCATGGCCAGGCCCTGGCCGATGCCTATCGCCAGGCCAGCGTGCTGGTATTCCCGTCGCGCACGGATACCTACGGCCTGGTGATGCTCGAGGCCCTGGCCTGCGGCACGCCGGTGGCGGCGTTTGCCGTTCCCGGTCCGCTGGACGTGCTGGAGGCGGGCGTCACCGGGGTGATGGCCGATGACCTGCGCGAGGCCTGCCTGGCCGCGCTGGAGCTGGATCGAGAGTGCTGCGCAGAGCGGGCGGCGCGACAATCCTGGGGCCATTCGGCGCTGGAGTTCCTCAGCCGCCAGCCACTGCTCGACGGCGAGCCCTGCCCGGGGCTGGAGCCGGTCGCGGAGCTGTAGACATAGGCCCGGGTGTCGCCTGCGCAAGCTGATTGGGGCGCGGCGATCAGGCTGTCATCGCCTCCACCAAAGAAGAAGCCGCCCGAGGGCGGCTTCCTGCTACATGATCACCTTGTCGCGCAGTTTCTCCGCGGCCTGCTGCAGCGCCTGGATCACCCGTTCCTTGTCGAAGTTCTGGATACCATTGGTGTCCAGGTACATGGAGAAGCCCGGCAGTTCGTGCTCGACGTAGCTGGAGCTGGCGCCCAGGTCGCGACGGAAGTCCACTACCTGGTAGATTTGCACCGGGCGGGAGAAGCCCTTGACGCTGATCTGGCCCTTGTCGCGGCACATGATCAGGTCCTTGACCAGCGAGTAGGTCTCGTGGGAGATGAGGATCTCCCCGGATTCGGCGGCGCTCTCCAGGCGGCTGGCCAGGTTCACGTCGCGGCCGATGATGGTGTAATCCATGCGCGTGTCGGCGCCGAAGTTGCCGACCGTGCAGTAGCCGGTGTTCAGGCCCATGCGGATCTCCAGGGGCTTGGTGATGCCCTGGGCGCGCCACTGCTGGCGCAGCACCTTCATGTGCTTGCGCATGGCGATGGCCATCGCGACCGCGGCCATGGCGTCCTTCTTGGCGCCCTTGCTGGAGGGGTCGCCAAAGAACACCATGACGCTGTCGCCGATGAACTTGTCGATGGTGCCGCCGTATTTCAGGCAGATCTTCGACATCTCGTTGAGGTAGCTGTTGAGCAGGTCGGTCAGGGCCTCGGCTTCCAGTTCCTCGGACAGCTCGGTGAAGCCCTTGATGTCGGAGAAGAACACCGTGAGCTTCTTGCGCTGGGTCTCCAGACGCACGGTCTTCTTGCCGCTGAAGATCGATTCCCATACCTGCGGCGACAGGTACTTGGCCAGGTTGCGCGCCAGCCGCGCGGCCTTTTCCTGCTCGCGCTTGATGTCGCTTTGTACCTGGGTCAGGCGGATACCCTGCTGGTTGACGAAGTAGGCGGTGATGAAGATGTACAGGCCGCTGCAGACGATGCTAACCAGGGCGACCAGCGGCGGTGTGTCGAGCTTCAGCTGCAGGTCGATGAGCATGCTGCTGAGCAGGCCGCCGCTGAAGGCGATCAGCGCCGCCAGGCCCAGGTAGCGCAGGCCGCCGATGACAAGCGAGCTGAACCCCAGGATCAGTAGGGCCATGAGGCTGGGAACCACCGAGAAGCCGAGCAGGGCCAGGGCCGCGCCGCTGTGCAGGGCGTCGACGAACAGCAGGATCTGTGCGGTTGCTTGCGGGTAATCGCGCTTGAAGCGCTGGCTCAGGTGATGGACCAGGTGGGGGTAGAGCAGGGCATAGGGCACCATCCACAGTATGTCGTAGCCGAAATGCTGGGTGTAGGTGCCCGCGGCGATGCTGGCAGCGATGGCGATATAGGCCAGCACCCGCGAGTAGTATTCGCGCAGTGGCGTGGTCGGCGCCGCACGGAGCCGGCTCGAGGTAATGGCATTCATGCGATGAAATGGATCCCTGCTGGATTTCTGACGCCTCTGCTGGGCGCTTGGGTAGTCTGCAAGCACTGGGCCAGGCTTGCGACAGAGCAGGGATCATAACCAAGCCGGGTAGGCCAGCCAAGCGGCGCATTCCGGCGCTCAGCGCTGGGTCGGCATGGCCGCCTGGTAGAGGGAGTTCTTCGGCCGGGCGAACACACGGCGCAGCATGGGCTCGAAGAAGCTCAGCGGCAGGTTGTCGTAGTCCGGGTCGAAGGCCGCGGCGTCGTAGCGTGCGCAGAACTCGATGGTTGCCTGGTACTGCGGGTGTTCCTTGAATTGCTCGCGCAGGTGGCGGTCCATGCCCAAGTGGTGGAAGAAGTAATAGCCCTGAAAGATCCCGTGTTTCTCGATCATCCAGTGATTTTCGGTGCTGACGAACGGCTTGAGGATGGCCGCGGCGATGTCCGGGTGGTTGTAGCTGCCCAGGGTGTCGCCGATGTCGTGCAGCAGCGCGCAGATCACGTATTCCTCGTCGCGCCCGTCGCGATGGGCGCGGCTGGCGGTTTGCAGCGAATGGGTCAGGCGGTCGACCGGAAAGCCGCCGAAGTCGCCGTCGAGCAGCTGCAGGTGATCGAGGATGCGCCCAGGCAGTTGCGCGGCGTAGGCGCTGAAGTCCTGGGCGATGATGGCCCAGTCCTCGGCCGTGCCGTCCTGCATGTGGGTGAAGCGGGCATGGGCATTCATCGGCTGTCTCCTGTCAGAACTTGATACGCCCGGTAAAGGCGTCCTTGAGCATCACCCAGTCGCCGACGAACGAGTACAGCGGATACTGGAAGGTGGCCGGGCGGTTCTTCTCGAAGACGAAGTGACCGACCCAGGCGAAGCCGTAGCCGGCCAGGGGCAGGGCGAGCAACCACAGCCATTGCTGGCTGGCCAGGGCATAGGCGAGTATGCCCAGCACCAGCAGGCTGCCCGCGTAATGCAGGCGGCGGCAGGTGGGGTTGCTGTGCTCCTGCAGGTAGTAGGGGTAGAACTCGGCGAAACTGCTGTAGCGTTTGGAATGGGTTGTGGTCATGGCGCGCCTCGGCTGATCGCGGTTGTTGCTCTGGCCGCGTCGGCCATTGAGCCGTCTGCGGTTTTTTTGCAGTCTATGCCGAGTCTTGCGGTGGGCCAGTGACATTGAGTGCCAGTTTAGTACCTTCGCCGCCAGGTCTCGGGCCGCGGCTTCTTTCGGACGCGAACAAGAAAAACATCATGAGCGAACGTACCACTTCATCGAGTTGGGCCCTGGGGATCGTCCAGGCGCTGGAAATGGGCGGCGTCGACTGCCAGGCGATCTTTCCTGAGCTGGGGCTGGACTATGCCGCGCTGCAGGACCCCGATGCGCGTTTTGCCCAGGACGCGATGACCCGGCTGTGGCAGCGCGCGGTGCAGCTGTCGGGCAATCCGGCAATCGGTCTGAACATGGCCAAGGTGGTGCGTCCGGCGTCCTTCCATGTGGTCGGCTACGCGTTGATGTCCAGCCGCACCCTGAGGGAGGGCTTGACGCGACTGGTGCGCTATCAGCGGATCATCGCCGAGGGCGCCGACCTGAGCTTTCGCCCGACCGCCGATGGCTACGAGCTGATCCTGGCCATCCACGGCGATCGGCTGCCGCCGGCCCGGCAGAGCGCCGAGGCCTCGCTGGCCTATGCCCTGGCATTCTGCCGCTGGCTGACCGGCAAGCCGATCAGGCCCCAGCGGGTGCTCCTGCAAGGCGAGCCGCCGGCCGACCCGGAGCCGTTCCGCCAGGTGTTCCAGGCGCCGTTGCAGTTCAACGCCGCGCACTACGCGTTGCTGTTCGAGCGAACCGATATGGAGATGCCGCTGCCGACCGCCAACGAGTCGCTGGCGCAGTTGCACGACCGCTTCGCCGGTGACTACCTGGCCCGCTTCTCCGAGAGTCGGGTGACCCATCAGGCCCGGCAGGTGCTGTGCCGGCTGCTGCCCCAGGGCGAGCCCAAGCGCGAGACCGTGGCGCAGGCGCTGCTGCTGTCGCAGCGCACCCTGCAGCGGCGCCTGCAGGAGGAAGGCACCAGCTACCAGCAGCTGCTCGACGACACCCGTCGCGAACTGGCCGAGCAGTATCTCGCCCAGCCCAACCTGACCCTGCTGGAGGTCTCCTACCTGCTCGGCTTCGCCGACCCGAGCAATTTCTTTCGTGCCTTTCGCCGCTGGTTCGGCATGACCCCCGGCGAGTACCGCGCCGCACTCTAGGGCCAGGCGCTCCCCCTGGCGCGTCGAGCGGCGGCCTCAGTGACGCCAGAAGGTGGGCATCAGCAACACCAGCACGGTGAGGATCTCCAGGCGGCCGAGCAGCATGCCGCCGGTCAGCAGCCACTTGGCGATATCCGGCAGGGGGGCAAAGTTGCCGGCCGGGCCGATGATGCTGCCCATTCCCGGTCCCACCCCGGAGACGGTGCTGGCGGCGCCGCTCAGGGCGGTGATCCAGTCCAGCCCGCACAGGGCCAGGGCCAGGGCGAGCAGGGCGATGGTGATGGTGAAGAAGAATGAGAAGGTGAGGATCGAGCGAACGATCTCGTCGTCCAGGCGGTGCTGGTTGTACTGCTGCTTGATCACCGCGCGCGGGTGCACCAGTTGCAGCAGGTTGGCCTTGAGCAGGATATAGGCGACCTGGAAGCGGAAGATCTTCAGACCGCCGGCGGTCGAGCCCGAGCAGCCACCGATAAAGCCCAGGTAGAAGAACAGCATGCCGGCGAAGCCACCCCAGAGGGTGTAGTCGCCGAGGGCGAAGCCGGTGGTGGTCATGATCGAGGTGGTGTTGACCGCCACGTGACGCACCGCCTCCAGCCAATGCAGCTCGGTGGTCAGGCTGTACCAGGTGCCCAGCGCCAGCCAGGTGGAGACCAGGATGCCGAGAAAGCCGCGCACCTGTTGGTCGCGCCACAGGGCCCAGTAGTTGCCGCGCATGATCGACACATAGAGCACGAACGGCAGGCTGCCGAGGATCATCACCAGCACCGAGACCCAGTGCACCGCCGGTTGCGCCCAGTTGCCGATCGAGCGGTCGGAGGTCGAGAAGCCGCCGGTGGCGATTGCCGACATGGTGTGGTTGATCGCGTCGAACAGGCCCATGCCGGCGCCACAGAAGGCCAGGACCCCGAGCAGGCTGAGACCCACGTAGGCGGCGATCATGTACTTGGCGACCATGTGCGAGCGCGGCATGACCTTCTCCGAGCGGTCGGAGGACTCGGTCTGGAACAGGCGCATGCCACCGATGCGCAGCATCGGCAGGATCGCCACGGCCATGGCGATGAAGCCGATGCCACCGAGCCAGTGCAGCAGCGAGCGCCAGATCAGGATGCCCGGCGACATGCTGTCCAGGCCGCTGAGCACGGTGGCGCCGGTGGCGGTAATGCCGGACATGCTTTCGAAGAAGGCGTCGGTGTAGCTCATGTGCTGGGTGAACATGAAGGGCAGGGAGGCGAAGGTGCATACCAGCACCCAGCTCGATACCGTCAGCATGTACATGTCACGGGGCCGCAGCTGAGTCTGCTCCGGACGGCCTTGGATCAGCATCGCCAGGCCGGCGATAAAGGTGATCAGGCTCGACCAGAGAAAGGCGTTGAGTTCGTGGGCGCGCTCGAACACCAGCAGGGTGAACATGGGAATGACCATGCTCACGGCCAGGGTGATCAGGAAGATGCCGTTGATGAACGCGATAATTCGTAGAGTCGGCAGGGCCATCTAATGGGTATCCGCAAGGCGTTGGCAGTGACGTCGATCGGGTGGCCGGGCCGGACGCTGCCGGGCTGGCCGCAATTGGGGTGCCTCAGTGTCTCCAGAACGCCGGCGTGACCAGTACCAGCACGGTGAGGATCTCCAGGCGGCCGAGCAGCATGCCAATGGTCAGCAGCCACTTGGCCGCATCCGGCAGGCTGGCGAAGTTGCCGGCCGGGCCGATGACCGGGCCCAGGCCGGGGCCGACGTTGCACACCGCCGTCGCCGCCGCCGTCAGGGCGGTGGTCCAGTCCAGGCCAATCAGGGCCAGGAGCAGGGCAATCAGGGCGATGGTGATGGTGAAGAAAAAGGAAAAGGTCAGGATCGAGCGGACGATGTCTTCGTCCAGGTTGTGCCCGTTGTACTTCTGCTTGAACACCGCGCGGGGGTGCACCAGCTGCTTGAGGCCGCTGCGCAGTAGGGTATAGGCCACCTGGAAGCGGAAGATCTTCAGCCCCCCGGAGGTCGAGCCGGAGCAGGCGCCGACGAAGGTCAGGTAGAAGAACACCATCACCGCGAAATCGCCCCACTGGCTGTAGTCGCCCAGGGCAAAGCCGGTGGTGGTGATGATCGATACCACGTTGAAGATGGTGGTGCGCACGGCATCGGCGAAACTGAACGAAGAATGCAGCCAGAGCCACAGGCTGACCAGCAGGCAGGTGACGGCCAGCACCGCGAAGAAGCCGAGTACCTGTTCGTCGCGCAGCAGGGCCGTGCGGTGGCCGCGCAGGGTCGCGACATACAGGGTGAAGGGCAGGCCGCCCAGCAGCATCAGTACCACCGCGACCCAGTGGGTGGCCGCGCCAAAGTGGGCCATGGAGCTGTCCGAGGTGGAGTAGCCGCCGGTGGAGATCGCGGTCATCGCATGGTTGATCGCGTCGAACCAGCTCATGCCGGAGAGCCAGAAGGCCAGGGTGCCGAGCAGGGTCAGGCCGACGAACACCGCGACTATGTACTTGGCCGCCACGTGGGAGCGCGGCATCACCTTGTCGCCCCAGTCGGACGACTCGGTCTGGAACAGGCGCATGCCGCCCACGCGCAGCAGCGGCAGGATCGCCACGGCCATGCCGATAAAACCGATGCCGCCCAGCCATTGCAGCAGCGAGCGCCAGATCAGCAGGCCCGGCGAGGTGCTGTCCAGGCCGGTCAGCACGGTGGAACCGGTGGTGGTGATGCCGCTCATGGTCTCGAAGAAGGCATCGGTGTAGCTGATATGGCGGATCAGCATCATCGGCAGCGCGGCGAACACACACACCACCAGCCAGCTGGCAGTGGTCAGCATGTACATGTCGCGCGGACGCAGCTGGGCGTCGACCGGGCGCCCCGAGCTGATCAGGGCGAGGCCGGCGGCGATGGTGATCAGGCTCGACCAGAGGAAGGCGGAGATGTCGTCGGTGCGCTCGAAGATCAGCAGGGTCAGCATGGGCAGGGTCATGCTGACGGCCAGGGTGATCAGGAAGATGCCGAGAATGAAACCGATGATGCGCAGCGTCGGCAAGGCCATGTAATAGGCTCGGTAGAGGGCGACAAAAGGCGCCATTTTACGCCTGCGGGCGCCGCTGTAAACCGGCGTCGCCCCGGGCTCACTCAGTTCGCGCGCAGGTTCGCGGGCCGGCGCCGGGGCCAGCCGGGGCGCCTTGTACCAGGCGCCGACGTGGCGCCCCGAGCCGGGCCCTGGTTTGGGTCCGCAGGCGGCGCCACGGGGCGACTGTCGGGTTTCGCTCAGGCGCCTCTATCCGCCGCTTTACAAGCGCCTGGCGCTGCATAGAATAGCCGCCAGGTGCCGGCCCTTGCCGGTTTCTGAGTCCATTCAAATCATGTCTAACGCAAATCCGTGTCTAACGTGCGGCGCCTGCTGTGCGTATTTTCGTGTGTCCTTCTTCTGGGGTGAGTGCCAATCGGCCGGTGGCAGCGTGCCGGACGAGCAGGTGGTGCTGATCACCCCGCAACGGGTCGCCATGCGCGGCACGGAGCACAAGCCGGCGCGCTGCGTCGCCTTGCTCGGCGATGTCGGCGAGGGGGTTCGTTGTACCCTGTACGAGCAGCGCTCCAGCCCCTGCCGCGAGTTCGAGGCGTCCTGGGCCAACGGCGAGCACAATCCGCGTTGTGACGATGCGCGACGGGCCTATGGGTTGCCGCCATTGACGCCGCCGCTGCAGCCGAGCATCTCGCCGGAACGCGTGGCCTGAGCCCCGGGGACTGGCAGTTTTTCTCCAAGGCAGACGCCTGAGGCTCTAGAATCCCTGCTTCTTTTGTTCGGGAGGTGGCCAATGGATGCTGTCGATGCTCTGCTCAGTCGTGTTTCGGTGCCGCGTTTGCGCGAGCCGGCGCCGGATGCCGCGCAGCGCGAGCTGTTGTTTCGCGCGGCGCTGCGTGCGCCGGACCATGGGCAACTGCGGCCGTGGCGTTTTCTCACCATCGAGGGGAGCGGACGCGAGCGGCTGGGCGAGTTGTTCGCCCAGGCCCTGAAGGCACAAGGTGATGAGGTCGGCGAGGATGCACTGGCCAAGGCGCGGGCCATGCCGCTGCGTGCGCCCTTGCTGGTGGTGGTGATCGCGCGGGTACAGGCGCATTTCAAGGTTCCCGCGCAGGAGCAGGTGATCGCCGCGGGCTGCGCCGCCCACGCCATGCTGCTGGCCGCCCATGCCCAGGGTGTCGGGGCGGTGTGGCGCACCGGTGAGCTGGCCTACGACGCCCAGGTGGCGCAAGGGTTGGGCTTGGCCGCGGACGAGCAGATCGTCGCCTTCCTCTATCTGGGCACGCCCGAGCGTGAGCTGCGCACGCCCCAGCCGCTGCAGGTGGCGGACTTCGTCAGCGCCTGGCCGGCCTGATCGGGCGCCTCAGTTACTGTCGAGCTGTTGCGTGGCGAGCGGCAGCAGCAGGCGGGCGATGAAGCCGCCCTGCGGGTGGTTGTCCAGCAGCAGGCGGCCGCCGTGCCGTTCGGCGGCGCGGCGGGCGATGGCCAGGCCCAGGCCATGGCCATGGCCGCTGGCGGTTTGTCCCGGTACGCGAAAGAAGGGTTCGCCCAGTTGCGCCAGGTATTCGGCCGGCACGCCAGGGCCGTGGTCGCGCACGCTCAGGCACAGCTGCTGATCCTGTCGTTCGACGCGCAGTTCGATCACCTGGCCGGCCGGGTTGAAGCGCAGCGCATTGCGCAGCATGTTATCCAGTGCCCGCTCGAGCATGTCCGGCCAGCCTTTCAGTGTCACGCCCGGCTCCACGCTGATGGTGATTCGTTGCTGCGGTGCATCGATCAGCGCCTCTTCCTGCAGTTTGTGCAGCAGCGCCGCCAGGTCGACGGGACGCGCGGCGCCGGGGTCGGCATCCAGGCGGGCGAGGGCGAGAATCTCGCCGATCAGGGCTTCCAGCCGGTCGCACTCGCGGGTCAGGCGTGGCCAGAAATCCTCGCGTTGGTCAGGGGGGGCGCGCTCGGCCAGCGCCAGGGCCACGCGCAGGCGAGCCAGGGGCGAGCGCAATTCGTGGGAAACGTCGCGCAATAGCTGACGCTGGCTGCCGATCAGGCCCTGCAGCCGTGCGCCCATGCGATTGAAGTCGCGGGCCAGGACCCCCAGTTCGTCGCGCCGGTTGGCCAGGCGGGCGAGGCTGTTCTGCTGGTAGGCAGTCTGGCCAAGATCGTGCACGGCACCGCGCAGTCGGTCCAGCGGACGGGTAATCGACAGGGTCAGTAACAGGCTGAACAGGGTCAACACGACCAGGGCGATGGTCAGCGCGCTCAGCGGCCAGAGCAGGCCGCCGCGCTGCCAGGCCGCCAGCTCGGGGTGCGGGATGCGGTAGATGAACAGATAGGTCTGGCCGGTCTGCGGGCTGCTGTAGTCGGTGGTCAGGCGGCGCCAGGGCAGGCGCCGGTCATTCGGCCGGCGCGCCTCGAAGGCGGCGGCCCGGCGCGGGAAGGTGCCCTTGACCAGTGGCTGGCCGTTGTCGCCGAGCACTTGGACGTCGATGCGAAAGTCGCGCCTGTGCTGCTCGAGAAACTGCTGCGCGGCCTCGGCGCCCTGGGACTCATAGAGCTCGGTCCAGGTCTCGGGCACACCTTGCAGGGCCGGATGTTGGCTGAGGATCCAGGCATCCTGATTGAGGACGCGGCCCAGCAGCATGGACAGTCCGGCGACCAGGGCGATGGCCAGCCAGAAACTGGCGAATATGCGCCAGAACAATGAACGCACGGAAACTCCTTACTGACGACAAAACCCATCAGGCCGGGGCCTGATGGGTGGTTGCCGCGAATGGTGGCCCCTTATTGGGCTTTCTTCGCCTGCTCTGCCTGCCAGGCCTTGAAGGCTTGGCGTTCGGCGCGGCGCTCTTGCATTTTCTTCAGCTGCTCGTCGAACGCCTTCTGCTGCTCGGGCTTGAGCAGGGCGCGGATGGCACTGTGCTGCTGGTCCTGGGCGGCTTGCAGTTCGTCCTGCAGGGCCTTCTGCTCGGCGGCCGGGAGCTTGTCGAGGTAGCGCTGGGTGATCTCGTGGCGGCTCTTCATCTGCTCGCCCATCAGCTTGCGGACTTCCCGTTGCTGCTCCCGGCTCAGGTCGAGCTCCTCGAACATTCGCGGGCCATGCCGGCCATCGAAGCCGCCATGGCGTGGGCCGTCGTCGGGCATGGCCATGGCCAGGGTCGGCAGGGTCAGGGCGAGCAGCAGGGCGGTGAGGGATTTGCGCATGGTGATTCTCCTTGTCTGGGAACCGGTCAGTTACCGGATGAGCCCAGTCTAGGGAAGGCAAGGTCAAGGGCAGTCAGGCCAGGGTAAAGCTTGGGTAAAGAGCTTCCGCCGCTCAGCCGCTGTAGTAATAGCCGCGGCCACGCAGGGCGACGATACGCGGCCTGCCGTCGGGATGCGGGCCGAGTTTCTTGCGCAGGTTGCTGACGTGCATGTCCAGGCTGCGGTCATAGAGCGTCAGCTTGCGGCCCAGGGCCAGTTGCGCCAGCTCCTGCTTGTCGACCGGCTCGCCGGGCTGGCGCAGCAGGGCCTCGAGCACGCGGCCCTCCGAGAGGGTGAGCGGCACCTCGTGGTCGCCGATGCTGGCCACACCGCGAGCCTGGCTGTAACACAGGTCGCCCAGCTGCAACTGGCTCGGGGTCGCCGCCGTCTGGCTGCGGCGCAGCACGGCGCGCAGCCGGGCCGTCAGCTCACGGGGGTCGCAGGGCTTGGCCAGGTAATCGTCGGCGCCCAGTTCCAGGCCGAGAATCCGGTCCAGCGGTTCACCCCGTGCCGAAAGCATCAGCACCGGCAGTTCGGGGTGCTCGCCGCGCAGCTGCTTGAGCAGTTCCAGGCCGCTGCCGTCGGGCAGCATGACGTCGAGCACCACGGCGTCCGGCGCCTGTTCGGCGAGGGCGCGGCGGGCACTGATGCCATCATGGCAGGCGTTGACCTGGAAGCCTTCCTGGCTCAGCCAGCTGGCAAGCAACTCGCAGAGTTCGATGTCGTCATCGATAAGCAGTAGGGCACTCATGACCGGCTCAGTTGATCCACTCGCGCCTGGTGCGGCGGTTGCCGCGCAGCAGGGCGCCGAGCAGGGTGCCAAGCAGCGTGGCGGCGACGCCGATGACGAACCAGAGTTGCTGTTCGCTGATCAGCCGGGCGGGCACCGCGGCCTGGGTCTTCTGCAGCTGCAGCTTGAGGCGCCGGTTTTCCTGGCGCAAACGCTGTAGCTGGGCGCTGTCGCGTTCGCCGTTATTGGCCAACATGGCGGCGTTGGCCTGCAACTCGGCGCCCAATTCCTCGCGCTGCTGCTCGCTGGTGGCCAGGCGTTGCTCCAGCTCGTCGATCCGGGCATGGGCGCTGAGCAATGCCGCGTCCCCCGGGTCCGGGGTCTGTTCTGCGTGCAGATGAAGGGGAAGCAAGGTGGCGGCAAGCAGCCACGGCAACAGAACTGGACGCATCGGAGCTCCTATTTCCTCAGGGCGGAGACGGCCTGGTAGCGGCTGTCAGGGCAGAACCAGCTTGAACGGTTTGACCTGCACCGCGGCATAGACGCCGGCAGCCCGGTAGGGATCGGCCTCGGCCCAGGTCTGGGCGGCGCTGAGGGAGTCGAACTCGGCGACGATCAGACTGCCGGAAAACCCCGCCGGACCTGGGTCGCTACTGTCGATGGCCGGGTGAGGTCCGGCCAGGACCAGGCGCCCCTCGCTCTTGAGTTGCTCCAGGCGCGCGAGGTGAGCCGGGCGCGCGGCGAGGCGTTGGTCCAGGGAGTTTTCGACGTCGGTGGCAATGATGGCGTAGAGCATGTCTGTCCTTAAAACACATGGGCGGCAGGCGGTCTGGGTTGCCGCTGCGGGATAGGCAGGTGAGGTCGAGCAATGCTGAGTCGGCGCCGACTTTCCAGATCGCGGGGCAATCGGTCTCGGCAGTCGGCCGGGTACCAATAGTTCAACGAACTGCGAGTAACGCCAGCATGAATCGGCGTGTGCCGGCATAATAGCAAACCTGAATGACTGAGAAACTGCCCCGATGGAAGTCGATCTGCACTGCCATAGCACCGCTTCCGATGGTGCGCTTGCCCCCGCCGCGGTGGTGGCGCGCGCGCATGAGCGCGGCGTGCGGCTATTGGCCCTGACCGATCACGACACGCTCGACGGGCTGGACGAGGCCCGGGCTACGGCGCAGGCGCTGGACATGCGGCTGGTCAACGGAATCGAGCTGTCCTGTACCTGGGGGGGGGCGACCATTCACGTGCTTGGCTACGCCTTCGACAGCGAGGCGCCGGCCTTGTGCCAGTCGATCGCCGAGCTGCACGAGGGTCGCTGGCTGCGAGCGGCGGAGATCGCCAGGCGCCTGGAGGCCAAGGGCATGCCCGGTGCCCTGCAGGGCGCGCGAGCGATCCAGGGCGAACTGGGTGACAGCGGCAATGCCCCGGCACGGCCCCATTTCGCCGAGTTTCTGGTGCGTGCCGGCCATGTCAAGGACCGCGCCGAGGCGTTCCGCAAGTGGCTGGGCTCGGGCAAGCTGGGTGACGTCAAGCAGCACTGGCCGGCCATGCAGCAGGCGATTGCCTGTTTGCAGCAGGCCGGCGCCTGGATCAGCCTGGCGCACCCGTGGCAGTACGACTTTACTCGTACTAAGCGACGCAAATTGATTGCCGATTTCGCTGCCGCCGGTGGCCATGCCCTGGAGGTGGTCAACGGCATGCAGCCGGCCGAGCAGGTCGGTGGTCTGGCAATCCTCGCGCGTGAGTTCGGTCTGCTGGCGAGCGCCGGCAGCGATTTCCATGCACCCGGCGACTGGTCCGAATTGGGCATGTACCGCCCGCTACCGGAAGACCTGTCGCCCCTTTGGACGCGTTTCCAGCATGTCCAGCAGCCTACTGCAATCTGAACAGGGATTAAGCGTGAGTCAATTCTTCCAGGTTCACCCGGAGAACCCGCAGCCGCGCCTGATCAAACAGGCGGTGGAGATCATTCGGGCGGGTGGGGTGGTGATCTACCCCACCGACTCCTCCTATGCCGTCGGCTGCCGGATTGGCGATAAAGGCGCGCTGGAGCGGATTCGCCGCCTGCGGCAGCTGGACGACAAGCACAACTTCACCCTGGTCTGTCGCGACCTGTCCCAGTTGAGCCTGTTCGCCAAGGTCGACACCGGCGCCTTTCGTCTGTTGAAGACCCATACCCCCGGGCCCTATACCTTCATCCTCAATGCCACCCGCGAAGTGCCGCGCATGTTGTTGCATCCCAAGCGGCGGACCATCGGCCTGCGCGTGCCGCATCACCCGATTGCCCACGACCTGTTGGCCGAGCTCGACGAGCCGATGATGAGCGTCAGTCTGATCCTGCCGGGTGAAACGCTGCCGATGAGCGATCCCTACGAGATGCGCCAGCTGCTCGAGCATCAGGTCGACCTGATCATCGACGGCGGCTTCGGCGGGTTGGAGGCCTCCACCGTGGTCGACCTGACGGAGGATGAGCCCCGGGTGATGCGTGTCGGCTGCGGTGATCCCGAGCCTTTCGGCGAGGCCTGAGGGGCCTCGCCCGGGGCATGGGAGTCGGTCGGACGGTTACAGAATCAATGCCACGAGAATGGCCACCAGCAAAATGATGACAAAATCGTTGCCGCTGAGCGCGCCGGCCGCGGGCAGCGTGTCGATGCGCTGGGCGAGGCTGGCCGCTTCGCTGCTGGTCAGGGCATTGACCCGCTCCTTGGCCGCGGCCGGTGGCACATCCATGGCCAGCAGCTGTGCCCTGACGTCGTCTCGGTCAAGAAACGCCTGGAGCTTGTCGCGATCGGCCGAGTGGTCGTGCTCGGCAAGAGCCTCTTGGGTGCCGATCATGCCGGAGTAGCTTGGTAAGCTGGTGGCGGCAAGCATGCTGGCGGCCAGCACAGTGATCACCAGCTTGCAGCGGATGCTAGGGACTTTCATGGCGAACTCCCCTGAGTTGACGATTCGCCGGCGGCGAATCTGGCTGGACGAATGTGTCTACTGCCGTGGACCTCTGGACGAAGAGTACGCCTGTCGGCATTACCCAATAGACTAGTCGACCGGCCGGCTGGTTCAGCGGTCGTTTTTCCCGCTCTGGGCTTGATGCCCGCTATACTTCGCCCCTCGTTGGCTTGTTTAGGAAAACCGGTTTGAGCTTCGTCGATTCTGAGCGCCGCGTGCTCTCTGGCATGCGCCCCAGCGGGCGCCTGCACATTGGTCACTACCACGGAGTATTGAAGAACTGGATACGGCTGCAGCATGAGTACGAATGCTTCTTCTGCATCGTCGACTGGCATGCCCTGACCACCGATTACGACGAAGTCTCCGGTATCTCCCAGCTGGTCATGGACATGGCGGTGGATTGGCTGGCGGCTGGGGTCAGCCCCAGCTCGGCGACCCTGTTCATTCAGTCGCAGGTGCCCGAGCACGCCGAACTGCACCTGCTGTTGTCGATGATCTGCCCGCTCGGCTGGCTGGAGCGGGTGCCGTCCTACAAGGAGCGGCAGGAGCCTCAGCAGAGCAAGGACCTGTCGACCTATGGCTTTCTCGGTTATCCGTTGCTGCAGGCGGCGGATATCCTGCTGTACCGTGCCGGGGTGGTGCCGGTGGGGGTCGATCAGTTGCCGCATATCGAGTTCTGCCGCGATATCGCCCGGCGTTTCAACCACATGTACGGCCGCGAGCCGGGCTTCGAGTTGAAGGCCGAGGCGGCCATCGTCAAGTTGGGCAAGAAGACCGCCACCCTCTACAACAACCTGCGTCGTGCGTTCCAGGAACAGGGTGACGTCGAGGCGCTGGAAACCGCCCGGGCATTGCTCAAGGATCAGCAAAGCATCACCCTCGGCGACAAGGAGCGCCTGTTCGGTTACCTCGAGGGCGGCGGCAAGGTGATCCTGCCCGAGCCGCAGGCGCTGCTCAGCGATGCGCCCAAGCTGTCCGGGCTCGATGGGCGCAAGATGGCCAAGTCCAACGGCAACGCGATCTTCCTGCGCGACAGCTCCAGCGAGGTCGAGGAGAAGATCAAGCGCATGCCGACCGACCCGGCGCGGGTGCACCGCAACGATCCCGGCGAGCCGGAGCGCTGTCCGGTCTGGCCGCTGCATCAGGTCTATTCCAGTGCCGATACCTGCGCCTGGGTGCAGCAAGGCTGCCGCGAGGCGGGCATCGGTTGCCTGGAATGCAAGGGACCGTTGATCGACGCGGTGTGCAAGGAGTTGCAGCCGATCCAGCTGCGTGCGGTCGACTATCAGAACAGCCCGGACCTGGTGCGCAACATTCTTGCCGAGGGCGCCGAGCATGCCCGCGACGAGGCCCGCGAAACCCTGAGCGAAGTCCGTCTGGCCCTGGGCCTGAACTACCGCTGAGCACTGCCTGGAGCAGGTCCCATGCCGACGCCGCCAACCGATGAGCCCACCGACAGCCAGGCAGGTGCCCAGCAGGAGCTGCCATTCGCCCTGGTCTACGGTCAGGCGGTGACCGAACTGCCGTTGGACCTGTATATCCCGCCGGATGCCCTGGAGGTGTTTCTCGAAGCCTTCGAGGGGCCGCTGGATCTGCTGCTGTATCTGATTCGCAAGCAGAACATCGACGTGCTGGACATTCCAGTGGCGGAGATCACCCGCCAGTACATGGGTTATGTCGAGTTGATGCAGTCGGTGCGCCTGGAGCTGGCCGCCGAATACCTGGTCATGGCGGCCATGCTCGCCGAGATCAAGTCGCGCATGCTCCTGCCGCGCTCCAGCGAGGCCCAGGAGGAAGAGGACGACCCGCGTGCCGAGCTGATTCGTCGTTTGCAGGAATACGAGCGTTACAAGGCCGCCGCCGAAGGCATCGATATGCTACCGCGGGTGGGCCGTGACCTCAGCGTGCCGCGCCTGGAGGCGCCCCAGGCCAAAGCGCGCAGGCTGTTGCCGGATGTCAGCCTGGAAGAGCTGCTGCTGTCGATGGCCGAGGTGCTGCGCCGCGCCGATATGTTCGAGAGCCATCAGGTCACGCGTGAGGCCTTGTCGACCCGCGAGCGCATGAGCGAGGTGCTGGAGCGTCTCAAGGGCGGCGCGTTCGTCCCCTTCGTCGAGCTGTTCGCGGCGCACGAGGGGCGCCTGGGCGTGGTGGTGACTTTTATGGCGGTGCTCGAGCTGATCAAGGAGTCCCTGGTCGAGCTGGTGCAGAATGAGGCCTATGGGCCTATCCACGTGCGTGCGCGAGCGGAGTGAGCATGAATCTCAACGATCCCCGTGAATTGGCCGGCCTGCTGGAAGCCTTCTTGCTGGCCTCGGGCAAGCCGCAGTCGCTGGAGCGGCTGCTCGAGCTGTTCGAGGAGCGCGAGCGGCCCGAGTCGACGGTGTTCAAGGCGGCATTGGAGTTGTTGCGTCAGTCCTGCGAGGGGCGCGCCTTCGAGCTCAAGGAGGTGGCTTCCGGCTATCGCCTGCAGGTGCGCGAGCGCTTTGCGCCCTGGGTCGGACGCCTGTGGGAGGAACGCCCGCAGCGCTATTCGCGGGCCATGCTGGAGACCCTGGCGCTGATCGCCTATCGCCAGCCGATCACCCGTGGCGAGATCGAGGACGTGCGTGGCGTCGCGGTGAACAGCCATATCGTCAAGACCCTGCTGGAGCGCGAGTGGATTCGCGTGGTCGGCTATCGCGATGTGCCGGGACGGCCGGCGATGTTTGCCACCACCAAGGCGTTTCTCGACCATTTCAACCTGCAGAACCTCGACGAGCTGCCACCGCTGGCGGCCCTTCGCGAACTGGAACCCGAGCCGGCGCTGGCGTTCGACGAGGAGGCGGCGGTGCCCGAGGGGCTGCAGGCGCGGGCCGATCTGGCGCTGGGCGAGCCGCCGGCGGCCGAGCCCCGCGAGCAGACCAGTTTCAGCAGCCTGCTGGCCGAGCTGGACTCGATGGAGCAGGGGCTGAAAACCGATTTCGCCGATCTGGCCGAGCAGATGGCGGATGATGCCGAGGCCAGTGAGCTGTCTGAGCTGGCGAACCAGGATGAACCGCCTCGCCACTGAGGCCGGCGCCGCACAGGCGAGTCATTGCGACTGGACCGCTAGCTGCTGCCCAGATGCCGATCATCGAATAGCCAGCGCGGCGCCTGGCTGCCGTCTAGCCTGAATCCGTGCTTGTTGGTTGCGAACGGCGTATGATGCGCGCCCTTCGACGGCCTACTGTCGTCCATCACTAGAGAAACACCGGGAGGTGCCCAGATGAGTGAATCCGAAGAATACAGCCCAGCAGGCGAGAAGCTGCAGAAGGTCCTGGCGCGCATGGGGTTGGCCTCGCGCCGCGAGATCGAGGCCTGGATCGCCGGCGGCCGGGTCAAGGTCAATGGTGCGCTGGCCAGTCTCGGCCAACGCGTCGACCTGCATGACGCCATCGCCATCGACGGTCGCCTGGTCAAGCGCGAAGAGGCCGCGGAAAGCGTGCGTCGCGTGCTGATCTACAACAAGCCGGACGGCGAGATTTGCACCCGCGACGACCCCGAGGGGCGCCCGACGGTATTCGACCGCCTGCCGCGGCCGAAAGAGGGGCGCTGGATCAATATCGGTCGCCTCGACATCAATACCACCGGCTTGCTGATGTTCACCACCGATGGCGAACTGGCCAACCGCCTGATGCACCCGTCCTACCAGATGGACCGCGAGTACGCCGTGCGCGTACGCGGCGAAGTCGACGAGGAGATGATCGAGCGGCTCAAGGCCGGGGTCATGCTCGAGGACGGACCGGCGAAATTCACCGACATCAAGGAAGCGCCGGGTGGCGAAGGCTTCAACCACTGGTATCACTGCGTGGTCATGGAGGGTCGCAACCGCGAGGTGCGCCGCCTGTGGGAGTCCCAGGGGGTGGTGGTCAGCCGTCTGAAGCGCGTGCGCTTTGGTCCGGTGTTCCTGACCTCCGACCTGACCATGGGCCGCTGGCGTGAAATGGGCCAGCGCGAGGTGGATATCCTCAGCGAAGAGGTGGGCCTCAAGCCCAAGGCCCTGCCGGACATGAAGGAAAAGACCCGCGACAAGCTCGATCGTCTGCAGCGCAAGTCGGCCAAGCCGGTTGGTCGCGCTGAGCGCTCGCCGCGCACCTTGCGCCCGGCCCATGGTGGCCCGGCGGAAGGCGAGCAGGGGCGCGCGGGGCGTGGCACGCGCGGCGAGGGCAAGGGGACGCCGGTCGCCGAGCGGCCGCAGGACATGAGCAAGAAGCGTCCTGGCGGTGCCAAGCCGAGCCGCGCTGGCGTCGAGCTGGCGGATCGGCCGGCACGCAAGCCGGCGGGTGCGCCAGGCAAGCGGCGCACGCCTGCCGCCGGCGACGGGCAGCGCCCAGGCTTCGGCCGCGGCCCGCGCAAGCCGCAGTAAGCGTGGCTTCGCTGGCTTGTTGTCAGCGGTACAAGAAAGGGACGCCGAGGCGTCCCTTTTTTTGTCTGCAGTTGCGCCGCGCGCTGGCCTAACCGGCCATGCTCAGGCGATTGCGCCCATCGCGCTTGGCCACATAGAGGGCGCTGTCGGCGCGCCGCAGCAGGCTCTCGACGGACTCGCCGGGCAGCAGGGTGGCGCAGCCGATGCTGATCGACAGGTCGATGGCCTGACCTTGGGCCAGGCACTGAAGGCCGAGTACGGCTTGGCGCAGACGCTCGCCGACGATGCCGGCGGCCTCGCGGCAGGTGCCGGAGAGCAGCACCAGGAATTCTTCGCCGCCGTAGCGGAACACCATGTCGACGTTGCGCAGCTGGCTCTTCAGGCTGGTGGCGACGGCCTTGAGCACTTCATCGCCGACGCTGTGGCCGTGCTGGTCGTTGATCCGCTTGAAATGATCCAGATCGAGCATCAGCAGCGACAGTGGTTGCAGGTTGCGGCGGGCCAGGTCGACCTCGCGCTGCAGGATCTGGTCCATGGCAATGCGGTTGCCGGTGTTGGTCAGCGGGTCGCGCAGGGCCTTCTGCACCGCGCTGCGGTAGAGCAGCGCGTTGCGCAGGGGGAACAGCAGGCTGGCGAGCAGCGACTCCAGTTGCGCCAGTTCCTCGTCGCTGAAGCGCAGCTTGCGGCGGAAGATCAGTTCACCGAGGTATTCGCCTTCGTGACTCAGGCGGTAGCCGGCGCTGTGGCTGGCGCGCTCGCCGAACTCCAGGCGCAGGTCGCCGGCTGAATGCTGGTAGGCCAGGGCGTCAAGCGGCACCAGGCGCTGCACGGTGCTGAAGAACAGTTGCAGGATGCGCTCCACCTCCAGGCTGGTTTGCAGCTGCAGGGTGAGCTGCTGGCGCAGCTGGGCCAGGCTGATCGGCCGCAGCGACTGCGTGCGATTACCGGAATAGCCCAGGCGCTGGAGTTTGGCCGTATCGAAATCGATGGTGTTGGTCTGGCTGGGAGTAACCATGAGTGCTCAACCTCTGGCGCGTTTTATGCGGCGATATAGGGGGTAGAGCGAAATTCATGCCAGCAATTGGGATTATTGAAAAAGACGCTTTAAATCAGTGGCTTGCGTGTTTCATTTGGATATCTGGCATGGCATGTGGCTATCAGTTGCCGCTTTCCCGTCGCGCGCACCGGCAATTGCCTGCCGGTCGCGCGATGAGCGCCAATTTCTTGCCAGCCGGCGTTGCCGCCGGCGCGGTCTGCCTCATTGGGCGTCGAAGGCCTGGCCATTGACGCCGCTGCTGTCCGGGCCCATCAGGTACAGGTAGACCGGCATGATCGCTTCGGCTGGCGGGTTGTTCGCCGGGTTCTCCCCCGGATAGGCCTGGGCCCGCATGTCGGTGCGGGTGGCGCCCGGATTGACGCTGTTGGCGCGCACCGGCGCGACGCCGTCCACTTCGTCGGCCAGTACCTGCATCAGGCCTTCGGTGGCGAACTTGGAGACCGCATAGGCGCCCCAATAGGCACGCCCCTTGCGACCGACACTGCTGGAGGTGAATATCACCGAGGCGTCGCTGGAGAGCTTGAGCAGCGGCAGCAGGGCGCTGGTGAGCATGAAGGCGGCATTGACGTTGATCTGCATCACGCGCATGAAGTTGTCGCCGGAGAGCTGTTCCAGCGGCGTGCGGGGGCCGACGATCGCGGCATTGTGCAGCAGGCCGTCGAGCCGGCCGAACTCGCGTTCGATCATGGCGGCCAGTTCGTCGTACTGGTGCGGCAGCGCGGTTTCCAGGTTGAACGGAATCACCGCCGGTTGCGGGTGGCCGGCGGCTTCGATGGCGTCATAGACCCGGCTCAGGTGTTCCTCGGTCTTGCCCAGCAGCAGCACGGTGGCGCCGTGGGCGGCAAAGGTCTGTGCCGCCGCGGCGCCGATGCCGCGGCCGGCGCCGGTGACCAGGATGATCCGATCCTTGAGCAGGTCGGGGCGGGCGCTGTAGTCGAACATGGTGATCTCCTCGGCAGGGCGGCGCGTCTCGGGGGATAGGACTGGCAAGGGGCGCGGCCAACAGTAAATGAGTGTATGTCTAGACAGGGAGGCGCCGCGCCGATGGACGGGCGCTGGCCGCTATGGCTCAGCAGCCGCACAGCGCCCGGTCGAGCAGGGCGCGCAGTTGCGCCGGTTGTTCGACCACCGAGTCTGCGCCCCAGTGGCGCGGGTTGTCGTCCGGGTGGATATAGCCGTAGGTCACCGCCACCGTCTTGCAACCCGCCGCCTGGCCGGCCTCTATGTCGCGTGCGTCGTCGCCGATGAACAGGGTCTCGCCAGGCTGCACGCCAAGTTGGGCGCAGGCCAGCAGGAGCATTTCCGGGTCGGGCTTGCTGCGCCTGACATGGTCGGGGCATACCAGAACGGCTGCGCGCTGGGCCAGGCCGAGTTGCTGCATGATGGGTTCGGCGAAGCGCAGCGGCTTGTTGGTGGCGACGCCCCAGCGCAGTTTGGCCAGCTCGATGTCCGCGAGCAGCTCGATCATGCCCTCGAAAGGGCGGGTCAGAACGGCGCAGTGGTGCTGGTAGCGTTCGAGAAATTCCAGGCGCAGGGCCTCGAACCGCGCGTCCTCGGGGTCCATGGCGAAGCTGGTGGCGACCATGGCGCGGGCGCCGCCGGACACCTGGTCGCGAATCCGCTGGTCATCGATGGGGGCCAGGCCGCGCTCGACGCGCATCGCCTGGCAAATGGCGATAAAATCCGGCGCGCTGTCGAGCAGGGTGCCATCCATGTCGAACAGAACTGCGCGCAAACGCATTGGGCGTGTCATTGGCTATTTCCCTCGCTGCGCCGGAGTCTGTTTTGGCGCGAGGCAAGGCACGAGTCGTGAAGTTTGGCTATTCCAAATGAGCGGCGAGAAACGCCGCATCGCGCCAAAACAGACCCGGCCCTATGGGTTGCGTCAGAAAATCGGCCATGCGTTGTTGCTGTCCTTGGCAATGGAACAACCATTGCCTGCGGCCGGCGCCTAGCCTGGCCGGTTTTCTGGCGGCAACGCAGCAGGGAAATAATCAATGGCACGCCCTAGGCCTCCTTGAGCGTCTGGATCATGTAGTTGACGTCGACGTCCGCCGCCAATTTGTAATGCTTGGTCAGCGGGTTGTAGGTCAGGCCGATGATGTCCTTGACCTGCAGGCCCGCCGCGCGGCTCCAGGCGCCCAGCTCGGAAGGGCGAATGAACTTCTTGAAGTCGTGGGTGCCGCGCGGCAGCAGGCGCAGCAGGTACTCGGCGCCTATGACCGCGAACAGGTAGGCCTTGGGGTTGCGGTTGATGGTCGAGAAGAACACCTGGCCGCCCGGCTTGACTAGGCGGTAGCAGGCGCGGATCACCGAGGACGGGTCCGGCACGTGCTCGAGCATCTCCAGGCAGGTGACCACGTCGAACTGTTCGGGCATCTCCTCGGCCAGCGCTTCGGCGGTGATCTGCCGGTACTCGACCGATACGCCGGATTCGAGCTGGTGCAGTTGGGCCACGGCCAGGGGCGCCTCGCCCATGTCGATGCCGGTCACGGTCGCGCCGCGCTGGGCCATGGCCTCGCTGAGGATGCCGCCGCCGCAGCCCACATCGAGCACGCGCTTGCCGGCCAGGCCGACACGCTCCTCGATCCAGTTGACCCGCAGCGGGTTGATGTCGTGCAGCGGCTTGAATTCACTGTCGCGATCCCACCAGCGATGGGCTAGGGCTTCGAATTTGGCGATTTCGGCGTGGTCGACGTTGCTCATAGTTTTTCCTGGATAAAACGGCAAGCCCGAGGCTGTATGCGCCTATGGTGCCAGTTTCATGGCGTGGAGTGGTCGCCTGGTGGCGAGCCAGTGTATGTCAGTTTGTCGCAGCGTCGCCTTGCCGCGCCGGGGGCATCCGGCAGGGGGCGCTTGCCGATGCCGCTTGGCGGCGTGGCGCGCGATCAGCGGTTGGCGATTCTGGCTCCCCAGGCCTGGGCATTGGCGATGATCTGCGCTTCGTCCAGGCGGGTCAGTCTGCCGCCGTCGAGCAACTGCTTGCCGCCAACCCAGAGGTGCTCGACGCAGTGGCGGCTGCTGGCATAGATCAATTGCGAAACCGGGTCGTACACCGGCTGCTGGGCCAGGCCGGAGAGGTCGAAGGCGACCAGGTCGGCACTCTTGCCCAGCTCCAGCGAGCCGACCTGGTCGTCCAGGCCGAGGGCGCGGGCGCCGTTGAGGGTGGCCATGCGCAGGGCGCGGTGAGCGTCGAGGGCTGCGGCCGAGCCGGCCACGGCCTTGGCCAGCAGGGCGGCGGTACGGGTTTCGCCGAGCAGGTCGAGGTCATTGTTGCTGGCCGCGCCGTCGGTGCCGATGGCAACGTTGACGCCGGCCTGCCAGAGCCGTTCCACCGGGCAGAAGCCGCAGGCCAGCTTGAGGTTGGACTCGGGGCAATGGATCACGCTGCTGTTGCTGGTCGCCAGCAGCTCCAGGTCATCCTCGTCGACCTGGGTCATGTGCACGGCCTGGAAGCGCGGGCCGAGCAGGCCCAGGCGGGCGAGGCGCGCCAGGGGGCGCTCGCCGCGCTGGGACAGGCTCTGTTGCACCTCGAAGGCGGTTTCATGCACGTGCATATGGATGCCGGCGTCCAGTTCCTCGGCCAGCATGCGAATGTTTTCCAGCTTGTCGTCGCTGACCGTGTAGGGCGCGTGCGGGCCGAAGGCGACCTTCAGGCGCGGGTGCTGCTTGAGGTCGTCGAACAGCTCCAGGCCCTTGCGCAACGCTTCGTTGGCATCGCGGGCGCCGGGGATGGGGAAATCCAGTACCGGAATGTTGATCTGTGCGCGGATGCCGCTCTTGTGCACCAGTTCGCTGGTCACTTCGGGGAAGAAGTACATGTCCGAGAAGCAGGTGATGCCGCCCTTGAGCTGCTCGGCGATGGCCAGCTCGGTGCCGTCCTGGACGAAGCGCTCATCCACCCAGCGCGCTTCTGCCGGCCAGATATGCTGCTCCAGCCAGGTGCTCAGCGGCAGGTCGTCGGCCAGGCCGCGGAACAGGGTCATGGCGGCATGGCCGTGGGCGTTAACCAGGCCGGGGGTCAGCAGGCGGCCGGGCAGCTCGCGCACTTCCAGGGCCTGGTGCTGGAGGGCTTCGGCGCGCGGCGCGATCAGTACGATGCGTCCGTCGCGGATGCCCAGGCCGTGCTCGCGCAGCACCACGCCGGCGGGTTCGACCGGGACCAGCCAGGTGGGAAGCAGGAGGAGGTCGAGCGGGGCGGCGGGCATGGGCGAGGTTCCGGCGGGCTGAAAGCCTCGAGTTTATAGGGGAACGCCCGGCGCTTGAAGTCGCCCGGCCGCAGATACCTCGGTCGGCTTGGTGCGCGGGGGGGGTAGGCTGGTCCAGTCTGGCGTATCTCCGAGCCGATGCGCGTGCAGTCGCCGAGGGCTTCTCTGCGTATAATGGTCGGCTTTTTCCAGGGTGAGGTGAACCATGCGCGAGCAGTTGCTAGCGGCAGAGAAGATTACGGCCATCGAATGGCGTGATGGCGCTCTGTATCTGCTCGATCAGCGCCTGCTGCCATTCGAGGAAAGCTGGCAGGCCTGCCATTCGGTTGCCGCCGTGGCCGAGGCGATTCGCAGCATGGTGGTGCGTGGCGCGCCGGCCATCGGCATCAGCGCCGGCTATGGTGCGCTGCTCGCGGCGCGTGCGCGCCTCGAGGCGGGGGGCGACTGGCGGGCGGCCCTGGAGGTCGATCTGCAGTTGCTGGCTGATTCGCGGCCGACCGCAGTCAATCTGTCCTGGGCGCTCAATCGCATGCGCGATCGTTTGCAGCGCTTGAAGGAGGGCGACGATCCGCTGCTGGCCCTGGAAGCCGAGGCGCAGCAGATCCATCAGAGCGATCGCGAGGCCAACCTGACCATGGCCCAGCTGGGCGTCGAGCTGATCCGCAAGCACCAGGGCAATGCGCAGAACCTGATGACCCACTGCAACGCCGGGGCCCTGGCGACCGGTGGCTTCGGCACCGCGCTGGGGGTGATTCGCGGGGCGCATCTGGAGGGCCTGGTCGAGCGCATCTATGCCGACGAGACCCGGCCCTGGCTGCAGGGCTCGCGCCTCACCGCCTGGGAGCTGGCCCGCGACGGCATCCCGGTGAGCGTGAATGCCGATTCGGCTGCGGCGCACCTGATGAAGACCCATGGCATCACCTGGGTGATCGTCGGCGCCGACCGCATCAGTGCCAATGGCGATGTGGCCAACAAGATCGGCACTTACCAGCTGGCGATCAATGCCATGCACCATGGCGTGCGCTTCATGGTGGTGGCGCCGAGTTCGACCATCGACATGGCGCTGGAGAGTGGCGAGGAGATTCCGATCGAGGTGCGCGATGGGCGCGAGCTGCTGGAGCTGGAGGGTCGTTCGATGGGCGACGCGGTGGGCGTGCTCAATCCGGTGTTCGATGTGACGCCGGCGGACCTGATCGATTTCATCGTGACTGAAAAGGGCGTGGTCGAGCGCCCGGATGCGGCGAAGATGGCTCGCCTGATGTGCCGCAAGCGCCTGCATTGAGTGCGATCGCCGGGCGCTTGCCGGCGCCCGGGCTCGTGCCGGGCGGGGATAGGTGCGGGGCGGTGATTGTGGTAAGCTCCGCCAGTTTTCAGGGGCGCCCGTTGCGGTCGCCTTCACTGCGCAGATACATGGCATAACTCATTGATTTGTCGTGAGTCGCTGCAGGCCTTGGGTCGCAGCGGCGAGCCCTTCCTCGTTCAGGACGAATGGCGTGGGGTTTCACCAGAAAAAAGGAATCAGGCTACTCATGGGCGAACTGGCCAAAGAAATCCTCCCGGTCAATATCGAAGACGAACTGAAGCAGTCTTACCTCGACTACGCGATGAGCGTGATCGTCGGGCGAGCCCTGCCGGATGCGCGTGATGGCTTGAAGCCCGTGCATCGTCGCGTGCTGTTCGCCATGAGCGAGCTGGGTAACGACTGGAACAAGGCGTACAAGAAATCCGCCCGTGTGGTCGGTGACGTGATCGGTAAGTACCACCCGCACGGCGATACCGCGGTGTACGACACCATCGTTCGCATGGCCCAGCCATTCTCCCTGCGCTACCTGCTGGTCGATGGCCAGGGCAACTTCGGTTCGGTCGACGGCGACAACGCCGCAGCCATGCGTTACACCGAAGTGCGCATGACCAAGCTGGCCCACGAGCTGCTGGCCGACCTGCACAAGGAAACCGTCGACTGGGTGCCGAACTACGATGGCACCGAGCAGATCCCGGCGGTCATGCCGACCAAGATCCCCAACCTGCTGGTCAACGGCTCCAGCGGTATCGCCGTAGGCATGGCCACCAACATCCCGCCGCACAACCTGGGCGAAGTAGTCGACGGCTGCCTGGCGCTGATCGACAACCCCGAGTTGTCGGTCGACGAGCTGATGCAATACATCCCGGGGCCGGACTTTCCCACCGCGGCGATCATCAACGGTCGCGCCGGCATCATCGAGGCCTATCGCACTGGCCGTGGGCGCATCTATATCCGCGCCCGGGCCGAGGTCGAGGATATCGACAAGGTCGGTGGTCGCCAGCAGATCGTGGTCACCGAGCTGCCCTACCAGCTGAACAAGGCGCGCCTGATCGAGAAGATCGCCGAGCTGGTCAAGGAGAAGAAGCTCGAGGGCATCACCGAGCTGCGCGATGAGTCCGACAAGGACGGCATGCGCGTGGTCATCGAGCTGCGCCGCGGCGAGGTGCCGGAGGTGATCCTCAACAACCTTTACGCCCAGACCCAAATGCAGAGCGTGTTCGGCATCAACGTGGTGGCCCTGATCGACGGCCAGCCGAAGGTGCTCAACCTCAAGGACATGCTCGAGGCCTTCATCCTGCATCGCCGCGAGGTGGTGACCCGGCGTACCGTGTTCGAGTTGCGCAAGGCGCGTGAGCGCGGCCATATCCTCGAAGGCCAGGCGGTGGCGCTGTCCAACATCGACCCGGTTATCGCGCTGATCAAGGCCTCGCCGAGCCCGGCCGAGGCCAAGGAGGCGTTGATCGCCACGGCCTGGGAGTCGACCGCGGTCGAGGCCATGGTCGAGCGCGCCGGCGCCGATGCCTGCCGTCCGGAAGGTCTGGATCCGCAGTATGGCTTGCGCGAGGGCAAATACTTCCTCTCGCCGGAGCAGGCCCAGGCCATTCTCGATCTGCGCCTGCACCGCCTGACCGGCCTGGAGCATGAGAAGCTGCTGGGCGAGTATCAGGAGATTCTCAACCAGATCGGCGAGCTGATCCGCATCCTGACCAGCTCCGTGCGCCTGATGGAAGTCATTCGCGAGGAGCTGGAGAGCGTCAAGGCCGAGTTCGGCGACAAGCGCCGCACCGAGATTCTCGATACCCGTCTCGACCTGACCCTGGGTGACCTGATCACCGAAGAGGAACGGGTGGTGACCATCTCCCACGGCGGCTATGCCAAGTCGCAGCCGCTGTCGGCCTACCAGGCCCAGCGTCGCGGCGGCAAGGGCAAGTCGGCCACCGGGATCAAGGATGAGGACTATATCGAGCACCTGCTGGTCGCCAACAGTCATGCCACGCTGCTGCTGTTCTCCAGCAAGGGCAAGGTCTACTGGCTGAAGACCTACGAGATTCCCGAGGCGTCGCGCGCTGCGCGCGGCCGTCCGCTGGTCAACCTGCTGCCGCTGGACGAGGGTGAGTACATCACCACCATGCTGCAGATCGACCTGGAGGCCCTGCAGCAGCAGAGCGGTGGCGCCGACGAGGACCTGGACGACGCCGACGAAGCAGTGATCGAGGGCGAGCTCGATGAGGCTGGCGAAGCCGCCGAGGTCGAGGAAGTCGACGGCGAGACCGCCGAGCTGGTGGCCGAGCCCACGGGCGCCTACATCTTCATGGCCACCGCCTTCGGTACCGTCAAGAAGACCCCGCTGGTGCAGTTCAGCCGCCCACGCTCCAATGGCTTGATCGCCCTGAAGCTCAAGGAGGGCGACACCCTGATCGCTGCCGCCATTACCGACGGCGCCAAGGAAGTGATGCTGTTCTCCGATGCCGGCAAGGTCATTCGTTTTGCCGAAAGCGTCGTACGCGTCATGGGGCGTGGGGCCCGCGGTATTCGTGGCATGCGTATCGGCAAGGATCAGCAGCTGATCTCCATGCTCATCCCCGAGTCGGGCGCGCAGATTCTCACCGCTTCTGAGCGTGGCTTCGGCAAGCGCACCGCGCTGAGCAAGTTCCCGCGCCGCGGTCGTGGCGGCCAGGGCGTGATCGCCATGGTCACCAAGGAGCGCAACGGCAAGCTGATCGGCGCCATTCAGGTGCAGGACGGCGAGGAGATCATGCTGATTTCCGATCAGGGCACGCTGGTGCGCACCCGAGTCGGTGAGGTTTCCAGTTCCGGTCGCAACACCCAGGGCGTGACCCTGATCAAGCTGGCCAAGGACGAGAAGCTGGTCGGTCTGGAGCGCGTGCAGGAGCCGTCCGAAGAGGAAACCGAGGAACTGCTCGAAGGCGAGCCGGTGTCCGTTGATGACGCCGCTGTCGTGGAGCAGGGCGAGGAAGAGTAAGCCGTCGGGCTCGGGCGGGCGCCGGCGAGGCGCCTCGCCCGGCCGGGCTGGCTAGGGGTCGAGAATGCGCCGACGCCTCGGGGCGACGGTGACCGGTGATTTGAGAGAGAAAGACGTGAGCAAGCGAGCCTTTAATTTCTGCGCCGGCCCGGCCGCGCTTCCCGAAGCTGTACTGCAACGCGCCCAGGCGGAGCTGCTCGACTGGCAGGGCAAGGGCCTGTCGGTGATGGAGATGAGCCATCGCAGCGACGAGTACATGGCCATTGCCGCCAAGGCCGAGCAGGATCTGCGCGACCTGCTCGCCATTCCCGATGACTACAAGGTGCTGTTTTTGCAGGGCGGCGCCAGCCAGCAGTTCGCCGAGATTCCGCTCAACCTGCTGCCCGAAGAGGGTGTGGCCGACTACATCGACACCGGCATCTGGTCGAAGAAGAGCATCGAGGAGGCGCGTCGTTACGGCCACATCAATGTCGCCGCCAGCGCCAAGGCCTACGACTACTTCGCCATCCCCGGGCAGAACGAGTGGCAGCTGTCGAAGAATGCCGCCTACCTGCACTACGCCAGCAACGAAACCATCGGCGGCCTGCAGTTCGACTGGGTTCCCGAGGTCGGCGACGTGCCACTGGTGGCGGACATGTCCTCGGACATCCTCTCGCGACCGATCGACGTCTCCAGATACGGCCTGATCTATGCCGGCGCGCAGAAGAATATCGGCCCCAGCGGCCTGGTGGTCACCATCGTCCGCGAAGACCTGCTCGGTCGCGCGCGCAGCGCCTGTCCGACCATGCTCAACTATCAGATCGCCGCCGACAACGGCTCGATGTACAACACCCCGGCCACCTTCTCCTGGTACCTCTCGGGCCTGGTGTTCGAGTGGCTGAAGGCGCAAGGCGGGGTCGAGGCCATGGAGCAACGCAACCGCGCCAAGAAGGATCTGCTGTACGGCGCCATCGACGCCAGCGAGTTGTACAGCAACCCGATCGCCCACAATGCCCGTTCCTGGATGAACGTGCCGTTCCGCCTGGCCGACGAGCGCCTGGACAAGCCCTTCCTGGCCGGTGCCGAGGCGCGTGGCCTGCTCAACCTCAAGGGGCATCGCTCGGTCGGCGGCATGCGTGCCTCGATATACAATGCGGTAGGTCTCGATGCGGTGCAGGCGCTCGTGGCCTACATGGCGGAATTCGAGAAGGAGCACGGCTGATGACGGATGCGATGTCCGAGCAGGAACTGCAGGCCCTGCGCCTGCGCATCGACAACCTCGACGAGAAGATTCTCGAGCTGATCAGCGACCGTGCGCGCTGCGCCGAGGAAGTCGCGCGGGTCAAGATGAAAGCCTTGCCCGAGGGCGAGAAGCCGGTGTTCTACCGGCCCGAGCGCGAGGCCCAGGTGCTCAAGCGCATCATGGCGCGCAACCAGGGGCCGCTGGACAACGAGGAGATGGCGCGCCTGTTCCGCGAAATCATGTCCTCCTGCCTGGCCCTGGAGAATCCGCTGAAGGTCGCCTACCTTGGCCCTGAAGGCACCTTCTCCCAGGCGGCGGCGATGAAGCACTTCGGCCATGCGGTGGTCAGCGTGCCGATGGCGGCGATCGACGAGGTGTTTCGCGAAGTGGCCGCCGGTGCGGTCAACTTCGGTGTGGTGCCGGTGGAGAATTCTACCGAAGGGGCGATCAACCACACCCTGGACAGTTTCCTCGAGCACGACATGGTCATCTGCGGCGAGGTCGAGCTGCGCATCCACCACCACCTGCTGGTCGGTGAAACCACCAAGACCGACAAGATCACCCGCATCTATTCCCATGCCCAGTCCCTGGCCCAGTGCCGCAAGTGGCTGGATGCCCACTACCCGAACGTCGAGCGCGTGGCGGTGTCGAGCAACGCCGACGCGGCCAAGCGGGTCAAGAGTGAGTGGAACAGCGCGGCCATTGCCGGTGACATGGCGGCCACGCTCTACGGTCTGACCAAGTTGGCGGAGAAGATCGAAGACCGCCCGGACAACTCCACGCGCTTCTTGATCATCGGCAGCCAGGAAGTGCCGCCGACCGGCGACGACAAGACCTCGATCATCGTTTCCATGCGCAACAAGCCGGGCGCCCTGCACGAGTTGCTGGTGCCGTTCCACAACAATGGCATCGACCTGACCCGTATCGAGACGCGGCCGTCGCGCAGCGGCAAGTGGACCTATGTGTTCTTCATCGACTTCGTCGGCCACCACCGCGACCCGCTGATCAAGGATGTGCTGGAGAAAATCAATCAGGAGGCCGTGGCGCTCAAGGTGCTGGGGTCCTATCCCAAGGCGGTTCTCTGACACGAGCGGCGCAGGCATGCAGCGGTCTTGCGCGGGTGGCCGTCGCCGCACCCGTGCCGACTGCGATAGTGCTGCGCCGGACTTCGAGGCATTGTTATGAGTTGTGATTTCCTCGCCCTGGCCCAGCCAGGCGTGCAAAAACTGTCACCCTACGTGCCGGGCAAGCCGGTGGACGAACTGGCTCGCGAGCTGGGCCTCGATCCGGCGGGCATCGTCAAGCTGGCCAGCAACGAGAACCCGCTGGGCCCCAGCCCCAAGGTAGTGGAGGCGATCCGCGGCGAGCTGGCCGAACTGACCCGCTATCCGGACGGCAATGGTTTCGCCCTGAAGAGCCGCTTGGCGGAGCGCTACGGCGTAACGCCGCAGCAGGTCACCCTGGGCAATGG
The DNA here is from genome assembly GCF_041027545.1 of Pseudomonas zhanjiangensis. Classification (NCBI taxonomy): domain Bacteria; kingdom Pseudomonadati; phylum Pseudomonadota; class Gammaproteobacteria; order Pseudomonadales; family Pseudomonadaceae; genus Pseudomonas; species Pseudomonas zhanjiangensis. Next base: position 99,424 of record NZ_JBFTEG010000005.1, read on the forward strand.
CTCCAACGATATTCTCGAACTGGTGGCCCGCGCCTACCTGGCGCCGGGCTTCAATGCCGTGTTCAGCGAACACGCCTTCGCCGTCTACCCGATCGCCACCCAGGCCGCTGGCGCGCAAGGCAAGGTGGTTCCGGCCAAGGATTTCGGTCATGACCTGGCGGCGATGCTTGCCGCCATCGACGCCGACACCCGGGTGGTGTTCATCGCCAACCCGAACAATCCGACCGGTACCTGGTTCGGCCCGCAGGCGCTCAGCGACTTCCTCGCCGCCGTGCCGGAGCGGGTGCTGGTAGTGCTGGACGAGGCCTATATCGAATATGCCGAAGGGGGCGAGCTGCCGGATGGCCTCGACTACCTGGCGCGCTATCCCAACCTGCTGGTTTCGCGCACCTTCTCCAAGGCCTACGGCCTGGCCGCGTTGCGTATCGGCTACGCGATCAGTTCGGCGCAGATTGCCGACGTGCTCAATCGCGTGCGTCAGCCGTTCAACGTCAACAGCCTGGCCCTGGCCGCGGCTTGCGCCGCGCTGGACGACACCGAATACCTGGCGAAGAGCCGGCAGCTGAACGATGCCGGCATGGCCCAGCTGGAAGCCGGCTGTCGTGCGCTCGGCCTGGGCTGGATCGCGTCCAAGGGCAATTTCATCGCCATCGATTTCGCTCGCGACACCACGGCGATCAATCAGGCCCTGTTGCGCGAAGGGGTGATCGTACGGCCGGTGGCCGGCTACGGCATGCCCAACTACCTGCGCGTATCCATCGGCTTGCCCGAGGAGAACGCGCGCTTCCTCAAGGCGCTGGCCAAGGTATTGGGCGCGTGAGTGGGTCCAAAGCCGTTGCCCAGGCTCAAGGCAAGGCCGGCGGCGCGCTGATCGGTCGCCTGGTGGTGGTCGGTCTGGGCCTGATCGGTGGTTCGTTCGCCAAGGGCCTGCGCGAGCGCGGCCTGTGCCGGGAGGTGGTGGGCGTCGATCTGGACCCCGAGTCGCGGCGCCTGGCCGTCGAGCTGGGGGTGGTCGATCGCTGCGAGGAACAACTGGCCGCCGCCTGTCATGGCGCCGAGGTGATTCAGCTGGCGGTGCCTATCCTTGCCATGGAGAAGCTGCTGGCCGAGCTGGCCAGGCTCGACTTGGGCGATGCGCTGCTGACCGATGTGGGCAGTGCCAAGGGCAACGTGGTGCGCGCCGCGCGCCAGGCCTTTGGCGAGCTGCCGGCGCGTTTCGTGCCGGGCCATCCGATTGCCGGCTCCGAGCAGAGCGGGGTAGAGGCGGCCAATGCCGAGCTGTTCCGCCGGCACAAGGTGATCCTGACGCCGCTGGAACAGACCGACCCACAGGCCGTGCAACTAATCGACCGGCTCTGGCGCGAGCTGGGCGCCGATGTCGAGCACATGCAGGTCGAGCACCATGACCAGGTGTTGGCGGCAACCAGTCATCTGCCCCACCTGCTGGCATTCGGTCTGGTCGACTCGCTGGCCAAGCGCAGCGAGAACCTGGAGATTTTCCGTTACGCCGCTGGTGGCTTTCGCGATTTCACGCGGATTGCCGGCAGCGACCCGGTGATGTGGCACGACATCTTCCTCGCCAACCGCGAAGCCGTGCTGCACAACCTGGACCTGTTTCGCGACGACCTCGACGCCTTGCGCGACGCAGTCGACGCAGGGGACGGGCATCAACTGCTGGGCGTGTTTACCCGCGCCCGCGTGGCCCGCGAGCATTTCAGCAAAATTCTGGCCCGTCGGGCCTATGTGGACGCTATGCACTCGAATGATCTGATTTTTCTGGCCAACCCTGGCGGCACACTTTCCGGGCGGATTCGCGTGCCCGGCGACAAATCCATCTCGCACCGCTCGATCATGCTTGGCTCCCTGGCCAAGGGTGTCACCGAGGTCGAGGGCTTCCTCGAGGGTGAAGACGCCCTGGCGACCCTGCAGGCCTTCCGTGACATGGGGGTGGTCATCGAGGGGCCGCACCACGGCCGGGTGACCATCCATGGCGTCGGCCTGCACGGCCTGCAGGCGCCGCCCGGGCCCATCTACTTGGGCAACTCCGGCACCTCCATGCGCTTGCTCGCCGGCCTGCTGGCCGGGCAGTCGTTCGACACCACCCTGACCGGCGATGCCTCGCTGTCCAAGCGGCCGATGAACCGCGTGGCCAAGCCGCTGCGGGAAATGGGTGCGGTCATCGAGACCGCGGCCGACGGCCGTCCGCCGCTGACCATTCGCGGCGGCCAGCGCCTTGGCGGCATGAGCTACGAAATGCCCATGGCCAGCGCCCAGGTCAAGTCCTGTCTGCTGTTGGCAGGGCTCTACGCCGCCGGGGAAACCTCGGTGACCGAGCCGGCGCCGACCCGCGATCACACCGAGCGCATGCTGCGCGGCTTCGGCTATCCGGTACGGGTCGACGGCAGTACCGCCAGCCTCGAATCCGGCCATGAGCTGGCCGCCACCCATATCGAGGTACCTGCGGATATTTCCTCGGCGGCCTTCTTCCTGGTGGCCGCCAGCATCGCCAAGGACTCCGAATTGGTCCTCGAGCATGTCGGCATCAACCCGACCCGTACCGGGGTGATCGATATCCTCAAGCTGATGGGCGGTGATATCAGCCTGGAGAACCAGCGTGAGGTCGGCGGCGAGCCGGTGGCCGACATTCGCGTGCGCTCGGCCCAGCTCAAGGGCATCGATATCCCCGAGCACCTGGTGCCGCTGGCCATCGACGAGTTCCCCGTGCTGTTCGTCGCCGCGGCCGTGGCGAGTGGGCGTACCGTGTTGCGCGGCGCCGAAGAGTTGCGGGTCAAGGAGTCCGACCGTATCCAGGTGATGGCCGACGGGCTGCAGGCGCTTGGCGTGCAGGTCGAGCCGACCCCGGACGGCATCATTATTGACGGCGGCACTATGGGTGGCGGTGAGGTCTACAGTCACGGCGATCACCGCATCGCTATGGCATTCAGCGTGGCCTCGCTGCGGGCCAGTGCGCCGATTCGCATCCATGACTGCGCCAACGTCGCCACCTCGTTCCCCAACTTCCTCGCCCTGGCGGCGCAGGTCGGCATCCGGGTTGCCGAGGAGGGCGCATCATGATCGCTCAGGCACCGGTAATCGCGATCGACGGGCCAAGCGGCTCGGGCAAGGGCACGGTAGCCGGGCTGTTGGCCAAGAAGCTGGGTTGGGGGCTGCTCGACTCCGGCGCGCTCTACCGTCTGCTGGCATTTGCCGCGCGCAACCATGGCGTCGATCTGACCAACGAAGAGGCCATGAAGGTGCTCGCCGCGCACCTCGACGTGCAGTTCGTCGCCGGCGGCAAGGGCCAGGGCCAGCGCATCATCCTCGAGGGCGAGGAGGTGACCGACTCGATCCGCAACGAGCAGGTTGGGGCGGGTGCCTCGCAGGTCGCCGCGCTGCCGGCGGTGCGCGAGGCGCTGCTGCAGCGCCAGCGGGCCTTCCAGGAAATGCCTGGGCTGGTCGCCGACGGTCGGGACATGGGCACCGTGGTATTTCCCGATGCGCCGTTGAAGGTGTTTCTCACCGCCAGCGCCGAGGAGAGGGCGCGGCGGCGCTACTTGCAGTTGAAGGCCAAGGGCGATGATGTTAATCTTGCGAGTCTTCTCGAAGAGATTCGTGCGCGCGATGAGCGTGATACCCAGCGCGCAGTGGCCCCGCTCAAACCGGCGGCCGATGCGATTCAGCTGGATTCCACGGAGTTGACAATCGAGCAGGTGCTTGAACGGATTCTGAGCGAAGTCGCCCTGCGCGACCTCGCCGGATGATCAGAGCCGCGGCTGCTTAAGCCGATGAGCTCGCAAGGAGGCATGCGGGAGACCAGTCCCAGTCCCGCAGGCCTCTTTTTACATAAACGTACCCACATTGTCTGGAGTGTGGTTTGGGCAGATTCCCTGCCCTGAATCAACAGGAATCAACATGAGCGAAAGCTTTGCAGAACTTTTTGAAGAAAGCCTGAAATCCCTCGACATGCAGCCGGGTGCCATCATCACCGGCATCGTGGTCGACATCGACGGTGACTGGGTTACCGTGCATGCCGGCCTGAAGTCCGAGGGCGTCATCCCGCTCGAGCAGTTCTACAACGATGCTGGCGAGCTGACCATCAAGGTCGGTGACGAAGTCCATGTCGCGCTGGACGCGGTTGAAGATGGCTTCGGTGAAACCAAGCTGTCCCGCGAGAAAGCCAAGCGCGCTGAGTGCTGGATTGTTCTGGAAGCAGCTTTCGCTGCCGAGGAAGTGGTCAAGGGCGTTATCAACGGTAAGGTTAAGGGCGGCTTCACTGTCGACGTTAACGGCATCCGTGCGTTCCTTCCGGGTTCCTTGGTCGATGTCCGTCCGGTGCGTGATACCACCCACCTGGAAGGCAAAGAACTCGAATTCAAGGTCATCAAGCTGGACCAGAAGCGCAACAACGTTGTCGTTTCCCGCCGCAGCGTGCTGGAAGCCGAGAACAGCGCCGAGCGCGAAGCTCTGCTGGAATCCCTGCAGGAAGGCCAGCAGGTCAAGGGTATCGTCAAGAACCTCACCGACTACGGCGCGTTCGTGGATCTGGGTGGCGTCGACGGCCTGCTGCACATCACCGACATGGCCTGGAAGCGCATCAAGCACCCGTCCGAGATCGTCAACGTTGGCGACGAGATCGACGTCAAGGTCCTCAAGTACGATCGCGAGCGTAACCGCGTATCGCTCGGCCTGAAGCAGCTGGGCGAAGATCCATGGGTTGCCATCAAGGCCCGTTACCCGGAAGGCACCCGTGTCATGGCGCGCGTCACCAACCTGACCGACTACGGCTGCTTCGCAGAGCTGGAAGAAGGCGTGGAAGGCCTGGTGCACGTATCCGAAATGGATTGGACCAACAAGAACATCCACCCGTCCAAGGTCGTTCAGGTCGGCGACGAAGTGGAAGTTCAGGTTCTGGATATCGACGAAGAGCGTCGTCGTATCTCCCTGGGTATCAAGCAGTGCAAGACCAACCCGTGGGAAGACTTCTCCGGCCAGTTCAACAAGGGCGACAAGATCTCCGGCACCATCAAGTCGATCACCGATTTCGGTATCTTCATTGGTCTGGATGGCGGCATCGACGGCCTGGTTCACCTGTCCGACATCTCCTGGAACGAAGCCGGTGAAGATGCCGTTCGCCGCTTCAAGAAGGGCGACGAGCTGGAGACCGTTATCCTCTCCGTTGATCCGGAGCGCGAGCGCATCTCCCTGGGCATCAAGCAGCTGGAAGACGATCCGTTCTCCAACTACGTTGCCGTCAACGACAAGGGCACCATCGTTCGTGGCACCGTGAAGGAAGTGGACGCCAAGGGCGCTATCATCGACCTGGGCAACGATATCGAAGCGACGCTGAAAGCCTCCGAAATCAGCCGTGACCGCGTTGAAGACGCGCGCAACGTGCTGAAGGAAGGCGAAGAAGTCGAAGCCAAGATCATCAGCGTCGACCGCAAGAGCCGCGTGATCAGCCTCTCGATCAAGTCGAAAGACGTTGAAGACGAGAAGGAAGCGATCAAGGAAATGCGTAAGCAGGAAGTAGAAGTGACCGGTCCGACCACCATTGGTGATCTGCTCCGTGCACAAATGGAGAAGCAGGGCTAATCCCCAGCCAATCCTGAAAAGGGCGACTTCGGTCGCCCTTTTTTGTGCCTGCGATTTGGTCTTGGCGATCGCCGGGCTCAGTCCGGCAGGTGTCTGGCGTGGGGCGGCAGCGAAGCCGGCCTGCTGGTGTCGATCTGCGCTCGAAATGCGGTATAGAAGGTGGTCGAGCGGGCTCGCGCAGCTGTTCCGGGCGGAGGCCGAGGAGCGTCTATCGGCTCGTTCTATTGCTTTGCCGTGTCTGGCGAGTGGCCGGGGCTTTTTCTAACACCTTGTTTTTCGGGCTATTCAATCGCGCCGCAACATGCTACAAACAAAACAGGTCAAGTGATCTAGCCGCTTGAAAACGAAGGGAAAACCATGACCAAGTCGGAGTTGATCGAGAGAATTGTCACCCATCAGGGACAGCTTTCATCCCGGGATGTCGAGCTGGCCATCAAAACCATGCTGGAACAGATGTCCCAGGCACTGGCGACTGGTGACCGCATCGAGATCCGTGGCTTCGGCAGCTTCTCCCTGCACTATCGCGCCCCGCGCGTGGGCCGCAATCCCAAGACCGGCCAGTCGGTGCGCCTGGATGGCAAGTTCGTCCCGCACTTCAAGCCGGGCAAAGAGCTGCGTGATCGGGTAAACGAAGACGAATAGGACGCGTCGATGCGAGGCGAGTCTTTTCTGCTGACCGGCTGCTAGCTAGTGCCGTCTGCGCACTCCCGAGCATCAATGGCAGGGAATTCTGTCGGCTGCTCTCGTTGGCTGGCGGGCACTTGGTCCGCCGTCTGCTCATTTCTTGAACCTGTATGAGCTTCCCGTCGGGGCCCGGCAATTGCTGTGTGGTTGGCCAGTGTGAGCCTTGTGCTCGACACCACTGCTATTGGGGGGCAAGTGATCAGGCGCTGCTCAGTCATGCTGGCGCGAAATCCATTCTGTTGCTCCTGTCCTTCACGGCACTGCCACGGCTCTGCAAAGGGGAAGGGCGTCGATAGCCAAAGCGTTTCGGCATTGCTCGCGGCAGGTCACGGTTGTCGTGGAACGTTTCTGGGAAACTATTGCCATAGGTGGCTCATACGCGCAGAAGGATGATGCAGCGCCTGGCGGCGAGGTATCCAGGGATGGTGGCATAACTGGTATCTGTTGGAGTTCGTTTGAATATGCAAGACCTATCACCGCAGCCTTTGCGCGATGACGAAATCGATCTCGTCGAGCTGATTCAGTCGCTGTTCCGGCAGAAGTACCTGATTCTTGTCGTTGCAGGGCTGGTAACCCTGGCGGCGGCGGCCTACGCCTTTTTCGCCACGCCGAGCTACGAGGTGCAGAGTGTGCTGCGCCCCGTGGAGCAGGGCAGGCTCGACGAGTTGAATGGCACCGGCATCTACCAGCTGAGCCCTGATGAAGCCTTGGGTCGGGTCGCGGTCGGCCTGTCATCCTATGAGGCGCGCTTGCAGTTCTTCCGCGATCACCAGGCGCTGTTCGCCGGCTTGCCCGACTCGGGGCGAACGCTGGAGCAGGCGTTCGAGGAGTTCAACCGCTCGGCGTTCAGCATGCTGCAGCCCGATCCGAAGAAAACCAATAACCTCAGCGGTTATGTCGGACTCTCCCTCACCTACCCCGAAGGGGTCGATGGCGTGGCGGTGGTCAACGGTCTGGTTTCTGCGGTGATCCAGGCCGAACGCCAGCGCGTAGCGGCGGACCTGCAGGTGCTGATAGCCAATCGCCTGGCGGCCTTGGATAACAACATCGAGGCGGCGCGAGCGAGTTATGAGGCGAGCAAGCAGGCACAGATCGCGGCGCTGCTGGAAGAGGATGCGTTGCGCAAGGCGCAACTGCGCGATGAACTGCAGGCCCTGCGTGTTGAACTGCAGACGCGGCGAGAGAATCGTATCAAGCAGCTCGATGAGGCCACCCAGATTGCCGAGTCGCTGGGCATCAACAAACCCACCACACCTTCGGCCATGGCCGACGCTCGAGGCCAGGGCCAGGTTTACCGCACCGAGGTCAACAGTCGTGAAATTCCCCTGTATTTCATGGGTGTCCAGGCGCTGAGCGCCGAGCGGCAAGCCTTGCGCGAGCGGGAGTCGGATGACTTCAGTGAACCGCGGATTGCCGAAATAGAGAAGGAGCTGGCATTGCTCGGGAACAACCGTCAGGTGGAGATTCTCGAGCGGCGCAAGGATGAAGACCTGTACCTCAAGGATCTTGCGCAGTGGCGCCAGGAGGCGGCGCAGCTAAAGGGGATCAGGTTCGACAGCGAGGATCTGCAGTTGGTGCGGATCGATCGTGTCGCGCTCGAACCGCTGGCACCAGTCAACCCGAAGAAGGTGCTGGTCATCGGGTTGGGCGGCATCGCCGGGTTGATGCTCGGTGTGTTTCTGGCTTTGGTGCGCAATCTGATGAGAACGAGGGGCGGGAAAGTTTCGTCCACGCAATAGGCCTCGGCCACTGGATCGGCCTTTTGTCGGGGTTGTGATCAGGCTCACAACTATTCCACTGGTCGGCCCGCCTGGTTTGGGATCCTGTCAAGACTTGCATTGTTTCTGGTTGCTGGCAGAATGCCGCCAGCCGACAGCCTCGTAACCAGCTGGACTCGCTCTATTCCGGGGTTTTGGAGAAGGCGCAGACAAGTTGATGAGGGCAGTCGCGCGGCACCAAGGACCGCTGCCCAGGCTTGAGCGGCCCCGTATTTCTCTTGAAGATGGATCTTAGTCGTGAACGCAATCTCTCCAGTAGCGCATCCAGCCCCCAGCGATGAAATCGACCTGATTGCGCTGGTCCAGTCGCTTTGGAGGCAGAGGCTGCTGATTGGCCTGGTCACTCTATTGACCGGTGTCTTGGCTGCGGCCTATGCCTTCATCGTCACCCCCGAGTACCAGGTTCAAAGCGTATTGCGCCCGGCGCTGATCAAGGATCTGGATGGCCTGAATCGCACCGGTGTGTATAAACTCACTCCAGCCCAAGCCATGCAGCGTGTCGGTGCCGCATTGGATTCCTATGAGCGCCGCCTAGAGTTCTTTCGCGCCAACCAGGGGCTGTTCGAGGCCTTGCGCGAACCGGGTCGGAGCCTCGAGCAGACCTTCGAGAGCTTCAACCGGGACGCATTCAAGATGCTCCAGCCTGACCCGAAGAAGACCGATAACCTCAGCGCCTTCGTCGGCATCCAGTTGACCTATCCTGCGGATATCAATGGCGTAGCCTTGGTCAACGGTCTGGTTGAATTCGCCCTGGCTTCCGAGCGGGAGCGGATTGCGGCCGACCTGGCCACGCTGGTCAAGAATCGCCTGCATCACCTCGATTTGCAGATTGCTGCGGCCCGCGCTAGCTACGATGCCAGCAAGGAAGCCAAGATTGCCGCGCTGCTGGAGGCCGATAGCCTCAAGCGAGCAAAGCTGCAGGATGAACTCAAAGCTTTGCGCCAGCAGCTCAGGACCCGACGCGATAACCGTGTTGCCCAGCTGGATGAAGCGATTCGTATCGCCAAGTCGTTGGGTATCGGCAAGCCGACGACGCCGTCGGCGCTGGGTGAGGGCGAGCGAGCGAGCCAGGGCAGTGTGATCCGCACCGAAGTCAATAATCAGCAGATTCCGCTGTATTTCATGGGCAGCGAGGCCTTGGAGGCCGAGCGCAATGCGCTGTTGCAGCGTCGTTCCGACGATTTTACCGAACCGCGTATCGCGGAAATCGCCAAGGAGCTGCAGTTGCTGGCGCAGAACCGCCAGGTTGAAGTGCTCAACAAGCGAGAAAATGAGGACCTGTTCCTCAAGGATCTGGCGACCTGGCGCGAAGAGGCCGCCCGTTTGCGTAATCTGCAATTCGAAGTGGCCGGCCTTAAATTGGTGAGCGTCGATCAGGTGGCGGTCGACCCGCTGAAACCGATCAAACCCAAGAGGGCCTTGATCCTCGCATTGGGCCTGGTGCTTGGCGGCATGTTGGGGGTGTTTATCGCGCTGTTGCGCAATATGGCGCGTCGCATCCCCAAGACGGCTAACTCGGCCTATTAACTGAACGCTTAGCGCTACGGCTAATGCTTTGGTGGTAGGGCGCCCCGACGAGTATTGCTATAGGGTGCAGGTGCGCAAGCAACCTGCATCAAGCGGCCCTGAGCCTTCTATGCATTCGTGACGGCGAGGGCATAGCCGCCGCTCGTTAGGCGTCATGGGCAGTGGCTCTGCAGATACAAGCAACGGACCGCCCTGGCGAGTTACTACTGGCCAGCCATCGTTAATGGATTAACAGAGATCGACGTCATGGATTACCCGGTTATTCGCCATCACGGCGCCAAAGACGGCGTGACCGGCTCCTGCCACCAGTTGCTGATGGATGAACAGCACAGCGTGCTGATCGACTGCGGCCTGTTTCAGGGGGCGGAAACCTCTGCCGATGGCAAGGCGGGGGCCGATCGCCTGGCGATCGAGTTTCCCCTGGAGACGATCAAGGCGCTGGTCGCCACCCATGTGCATATCGACCACGTTGGGCGTATTCCCTATCTGCTGGCCGCGGGCTTCAAGGGCCCCATCCTGTGTAGCGAGCCTTCCGCCAGGCTCCTGCCGATCGTCCTGGAGGACGCCTTCAAGCTCGGCGTCAGTCGTGATCAGCGACAGGTCGAGCGCTACGTCAGGTTGGTCGAACAGCGCATCATTGCTTTGCCCTACCAGACCTGGTTCACCTTGCAGGATAGCCAGAGCCTCAGTTGCCGGATCCGCCTGCAGCGAGCCGGGCATATCCTCGGTTCGGCCTATGTCGAGATCGACCTGCATTACCGCCAGTCCGGGGCGAAGCGTCGCATCGTCTTCTCCGGCGACCTGGGCGCGCCCCATGCACCGCTGCTGCCGGCGCCAAGGCCGCCCTACCGCGCCGATATCCTGGTGATCGAGAGCACCTACGGCGACCGCCTGCATGAGGATCGCCGCAGTCGACGTCAGCGTCTGGAGGATGTCATCGAGCAGGCGCTGGCCGACCAGGGCACGCTGCTGATCCCCGCGTTCAGCATCGGCCGCACCCAGGAGCTGATCTACGAGCTGGAAGACATCATCCACCGCAAACTCAAGCTGGGCAGAGCCGGGCAGGGCGTGGCCGTGGACGAGCCCGCGAGTGCCAAGGCCGGCGGGTCCAGCGTCGACTGGCCCCAACTGCCGATCATTCTCGACTCGCCCCTGGCCAGCCGCTTTACCCAGGCCTACCGCGATCTGCAACCCTTCTGGGGCCAGGAGGCGCTGCAACGCGTCAAGCAGGGCCGCAACCCGCTGGGCTTCGCGCAGCTGATCACGGTCGACAGTCACCGGGAGCACGAGGCCATGGTGCGTCACCTGGCTCAAACCGTTCGTCCGGCCATCGTCATTGCGGCGAACGGAATGTGTGGCGGTGGTCGAATAGCCAATTACCTCAAGGCCATGCTGCATGACCCGCGGCACAACCTGCTGTTCGTCGGTTACCAGGCCAGGGGAACGCCCGGGCGCGCCATCCAGACCCATGGCGCGCGGGGCGGTTATGTGGATCTGGACGGGAAGCGCTATGAGATTGGCGCCAAAATTCATACCATAGGCGGCTATTCCGCCCACGCCGACCAGAAGGGGCTGCTCGGTTTCGTGACCCGAATGCGTGATTGGCCCAGCCAGGTGCGCATCGTTCACGGTGAAGCCAGGGCCAAGAGCGAGCTAGCCGAGCGCATCCAGGCCCGCTACCGGCAGGCCAAACGGAGCGTGGAGGTGGTCATCCCTTCTGGCGCCGACCAGTAACTCGCCTGGCGGTCGGAGGGGAGCTGGCGGCTTAATGAAGAGGTGGCTTCGCGCTCATTTGGAGCGTCCGATCCATTGGCATGAGGCAATGGACCATTCGATGCGGCCGGTAGCGTCAAACCGGCGGCCAACAGGAGTACAGGGTCGGCCCGGCAAGCGCCACCGATACAGTTGTTTAGCCTATGAATGCAAGTGCGACACAGATTCGCTGCCGTGAAGAGCAGGCCTCGGCCTGGTACCTCGTGCAGTGCAAGCCCCGTCAGGATGAGCGCGCGGAAGACAACCTGCTGCGCCAGGGCTACGCCTGCTACCGTCCGCAGCACAGCCGCGAACGGATACTGCGTGGCCGGCGACAAACCATCGCCGAATCGCTGTTCCCCGGTTACCTGTTTATTCAACTGGCTGCCGATGGCAACTGGGCGCCGTTGCGCTCGACCCGTGGCGTCAGTCGCGTGATCGGCTTTGGCGGCATGCCGCTGCCCGTGGACGACCGTTTGATCAAGCAGCTACGACAACGCGCCGCAGCGGGCATCGAGCAACTGTTCCAGGCCGGCGATAGGGTGCGTATCACCACAGGCAGCTTCGCCGAGCTCGACGCGATATTCACGGCGATGGATGGCGAGCAGCGGGTGGTCCTGCTGCTCAACCTGCTCAGCCGCCAGCAACGCATCAGCGTGCCGCTGGCAAGCATCAAAAAGATAGATTGAATGCACCTCGGCATTGGCCGGGGTCAAGGTTTCACCCTGGCCAGGCCAGGACAATTCAAGCAATGACGTTCTCAGGAAACCAACGGTAAATCCTGGGGCGGTAGCGTGTCTGATCCAGCTGCTGCACCACTGGAGGCTGGCAGCGCTTTTAAACTTGTAGGAGCGGCTTCAGCCGCGAAAAACGCAATACAGCTGGCGGAAACCATTAATCGCCACGCAATGAGCGCGCAATCGGCAGCTTAGCCGACTGCCAAGATACCAGCGGGCACGCAGCGTCGGGCTGGGTCAACGAGAGCCCCCGAGGGCTTCCCCGCTCAAGCTACAACGAACACCCGGCAAGGGTGACTGAAATGCACCGGAGCATAGGCTCCTGAAATGGTGAAGGTCGAATTACCGAATGACTCAGCTTACTTGCTTTAAGGCCTATGACATCCGCGGCCAACTCGGCGCAGAACTCAATGAAGACATCGCCTACCGCATCGGTCGCGCCTACGCGCAGTTCCTCGATGCCAGGAAGGTGGTGATCGGCGGCGACATGCGCCTGTCCAGCGAGCCGCTCAAGCAGGCCCTGGCCAATGGTCTGATGGACGCCGGCTGCGACGTTATCGATCTAGGCATGACCGGTACCGAAGAGGTCTACTTCGCTGCCTTTCACCTTGATGTCGACGGTGGCATCGAGGTCACCGCCAGCCACAACCCGATCGACTTCAACGGCATGAAGCTGGTACGCCGTGGCGCCCAGCCGATCAGTGGCGACACCGGCCTCAAGGACATCCAGGGCCTGGCCGAAGCCAACGACTTCCCAGCAGTCGCCCAACGCGGCCAGCTCACCCGCCAGAGCTGCCTCGACGCCTACATCGAGCACCTGCTCGGCTATCTCAATGCCGCCCAGCTCAAGCCGTTGAAGCTGGTGGTCAACGCCGGTAACGGCGCCGCTGGCCACGTCATCGACGCCCTGGAGCAACGCTTCCAGGCCATGGGTGCTCCGGTCGAACTCATCAAGGTGCATCACCAGCCGGACGGCAACTTCCCCAACGGCATTCCCAACCCGCTGCTGCCAGAGAACCGCGCCGCCACCGCCGATGCGGTCAAGGCGCATAACGCCGACATGGGCATCGCCTGGGACGGCGACTTCGACCGCTGCTTCCTGTTCGACGAAAACGGTCGCTTCATCGAGGGCTACTACATCGTCGGCCTGCTCGCCGAAGCCTTCCTCAACAAGGAGCCGGGCGCCAAGATCATCCACGACCCGCGCCTGACCTGGAACACCATCGACATCGTGGAGCGGGCAGGGGGCCAAGCCATCCAGAGCAAGACCGGCCACGCCTTCATCAAGGAGCGCATGCGCAAGGAAAACGCCATCTACGGCGGCGAAATGAGCGCCCACCACTACTTCCGCGACTTCGCCTACTGCGACAGCGGCATGATCCCTTGGCTGTTGGTGGCCGAGTTGATCAGCGTCCAGGGCAAATCGCTTGCGCAATTGCTCGACGAACGTATGGCCGCCTACCCCTGCAGCGGTGAGATCAACTACAAGGTCGAAGACGCCAAGGCGGTGATTCAGGCGGTGCTGGACCACTATGCCGAGCAGAGCCCGAAGCTGGATACTACCGATGGCATCAGCCTGGAGTTTGCGGACTGGCGGATGAGCCTGCGCTCGTCAAATACCGAGCCATTGTTACGTTTGAATATTGAGGCTAGGGCTAACCCTGCGTTGGTTGCCGAGCAGGTCAGTTCCGTTGAGCGCATCTTCCGCTTTTCCTGAAACCAAGTTGCTCTCGTTATTTTTGTGCCCTTAGCAGGCAACGTTGTGTCAAACAGACATAAAAAAGCACGCCCCTGAATTTAATCATGGCAGTTCAGCTTGCTCCCCCTACAGCTCTTTTCCTGATATTGCTCTGGAAGTTGCAAACCTATGTCAGGCTTCATTTCGAGCCATATCGCTTACTAAAACCCTGAAACTTTCCAGGTTTCAATCAAAGGTACTGTTGCATGTTCGATAACGCATCCATTCTCATCACTGGCGGCACCGGCTCTTTCGGTAATACCTTCGTGCCGATGATTCTGGCCAAATACAACCCCAGAAGAGTGATCATCTACTCCCGTGACGAGATGAAACAGTGGGACATGGCGAAGAAGTTCGAAGGTGACCCCCGCGTACGCTTCTTCATCGGTGACGTGCGTGACAAAGACCGCCTGTACCGTGCACTGGATGGCGTCGACTACGTCGTGCATGCCGCAGCTACCAAGATCGTCCCGACTGCCGAGTACAACCCGTTCGAGTGCGTCAAGACCAACATCAACGGCGCCATGAACCTGATCGATGCGTGTATCGACAAAGGCGTCAAGCGTGTGGTCGCGCTGTCCACCGACAAAGCTAGCAGCCCAATCAACCTGTATGGCGCGACCAAGCTGGCTTCCGACAAGCTGTTCGTATCTGGCAACTCTTATGCCGGTGGGCATGACACCCGCTTCGCTGTGGTGCGCTACGGCAATGTAATGGGCTCGCGTGGTTCGGTGATTCCGTTCTTCATGTCGATCAAGGACAAGGGCACTTTGCCGATCACCGACGAGCGCATGACTCGCTTCATGATTTCCCTCGAAGAGGGGGTCGAACTGGTCTGGCATGCCTTCGAAGACATGGAAGGCGGCGAGATCTACGTGAAGAAAATCCCGTCCATGAAGGTGACGGACTTGGCTCGTGTGGTCGCCCCCGAGGCCAAGCAGAAAATCATTGGCATTCGCCCCGGCGAGAAGCTGCACGAGCAAATGATCAGCGCTGAAGACTCGTATTACACCTACGACTATCCCGAGCACTACAAGATCCTGCCGGTCATCAACAACTGGTCGTCTTGCGAAAAGCGCATCAAGGACGGCAAGAAAGTTCCCGAAGGCTTCGTCTACTCCAGCGATAACAATACCGAGTGGATGAGCGACGAAGAACTGCAGGCCTGGATCGACAAGAATCGCGAAAAGATCGGGAGCATCTGAATCATGATCCCCTACGGTCGCCAGGAGATTACCCAAGCGGACATCGATGCCGTCGTCGGTGTACTGCAGTCAGACTTCCTGACTCAGGGCCCGATGGTCCCCCGTTTCGAGCGGGATGTGGCGAAACACGTCGGCGCCGAGCACGCGCTGGCGGTCAACAGCGCCACCTCGGCGCTGCATATAGCCTGTCTGGCATTAGGGCTTGGCCCCGGCGACCGCTTGTGGACCACCCCGATCACCTTCGTCGCTTCGGCCAACTGCGGCCTGTATTGCGGTGCTGAAGTCGATTTCGTGGATATCGACCCGCATACCTACAACCTCTGCCCCCAGGCGCTGGAGCGCAAGCTTGAGCAGGCCGAGCGCGAAGGGCGCTTGCCCAAGGTGGTGGTGCCGGTACACCTGTGTGGGCAGCCCTGCGATATGCAGGCCATCCGTGCATTGGCCCAGCGCTATGGCTTCAAGGTGATCGAGGATGCCTCCCATGCCATCGGCGGCAAGTATCAGGGCGAGTTCATCGGCAACTGCCGCTACAGCGATATCACCGTGTTCAGCTTCCATCCGGTGAAGATAATCACCACTGCCGAAGGCGGCATGGCATTGACCAACGAGGCCGAACTGGCCGACAAAATGGCCCTGCTGCGCAGCCACGGCATCACCCGCGATTCGGCGCTGATGACCCACGAGGCAGATGGCCCCTGGTACTACCAGCAGATCGATCTCGGCTTCAACTACCGCATGACCGAGTTGCAAGCGGCATTGGGCGTCAGCCAGATGGAGCGCTTGGACCAGTACGTCGCGCGTCGTCACCAGTTGGCCGAGCGCTACAACGATTTGCTGGCCGGGCTGCCCGTGACCACGCCTTGGCAGCATTCGGACAGTTACTCCGGGCTGCACCTGTATGTGATTCGTCTGCAGCTGGACAAGCTCCAGAAGAGTCATCGCCAAGTATTCGAATCCCTGCGCGAGCAAGGTATCGGGGTCAACCTGCACTACATTCCGGTGCATACCCAGCCGTACTACCAGCGCATGGGATTCAAACAAGGCGACTACCCACAGGCAGAAAGCTATTACAGTGAGGCGATCAGCCTGCCAATGTTCCAGACCATGAGCGAAGAGCAGCAGGACACCGTCATTGCCGCTCTGCGCAAGGCGGTCGATGCATGAGACTGGCGGTCATTCCCGCGCGTGGCGGCAGCAAGCGCATTCCGCGCAAGAACATCAAGTCGTTCTGCGGCAAACCGATGATTGCCTGGTCGATCGAAGCCGCTCAGCAGAGCGGCTGTTTCGATCAGATCATCGTCTCCACCGATGACGTCGAGATAACCGAAGTCGCGCGCCAGCACGGCGCAGCCGTGCCCTTTATGCGGCCCGCCGAGCTGTCGGACGATCACACGGGCACCATCCCGGTGATCCGTCATGCCGTCGAGTGGTTCAATGCCCAGGGGCGGGCGGTTGAACACGTCTGCTGCTTGTATGCCACCGCGCCCTTTGTCCGCGTCGAGGACATTCAGCGAGGATTGAAGATTCTCGATGAGACAGGCAGCGACTACGCCTTCTCGGTAACTAGCTATCCCTTCCCGATCCAGCGTGCCATCCGCATCACGGAGCAGGACAGGGTCGAAATGTTCAACCCCGAGCATTTCAATACCCGCTCGCAGGATCTCGAAGAGGCCTATCACGATGCGGGTCAGTTCTATTGGGGGCGAGCCAGCGCCTGGCTGCAAGGCAAAATGATCTTCAGCCCCGACTCGGCTCCTGTCCTCCTGCCACGTCATCGTGTGCAGGACATCGACACGCCCGAAGACTGGCTGAGGGCCGAGTGGATGTTCAAAGCCATGCAAGCCCAGAACGGCTGATATGAGTGCGATGAGAGTTGTATTTCGTGCCGATGCCTCTCTGCAGATCGGCAGCGGTCATGTCATGCGCTGCTTGACGCTGGCCGAGGCGCTGAGGGGGCGGGGGGCTGAATGCCATTTCATTTGCCGCGAGCATCCGGGCCACTTGTTGGAAGTGATTCGTCAACGTGGCTTCGCTGTGAGTGCATTACCCGCAGGTGTTTCTGGCTATCAACCAAGTGCCGAGCAAGGTGAACCGTTGCCTGCGCATTCGGCCTGGCTGGGATGCGACTGGCAGACGGATGCCCGGCAGACCTCCGAGGTTCTTTCCACCGTCCAGCCGGACTGGCTGGTGCTCGACCACTACGCGCTCGACCTCCGCTGGGAATCCGCCGTAAAGCCGCACTACCGGCATTTACTGGTGATCGACGATTTGGCCGACCGAGTACATGTCTGCGACCTCCTGCTGGACCAGAACCTCGGGCGCGAGGTGCACGATTACGCAGGTTTGGTGCCTGAGCATTGCAGCGTACTGGCCGGCCCCAAGTATGCGTTGCTGCGTCCGGAGTTCGCAGCGCTTCGTGAGTACAGCCTGCAGCGTCGCCAACAGCCCCAACTCAGGAACATCCTTATCACGATGGGCGGGGTGGACCAGCCCAACGCCACCGGTCAGGTTCTCGAAGCCCTGAAGAACTGCCCACTTCCTGATGACTGCCGCATCAGCGTGATCATGGGGCTACAGGCACCGTGGCTTAAGCAGGTCAAGGAGTTGGCTGTAACAATGCCTTGGCCCACCGAGGTGTTGGTCAATATCAACGATATGGCTCAGCGCATGGTTGACTGCGATCTGGCGATTGGCGCCGCGGGGAGTACTTCCTGGGAGCGGTGCTGTTTGGGAGTGCCAACTCTGATGGCGGTATTGGCAGACAATCAGGTGGAAATAGGCGAGGCTTTGAGTCGCCGTGGCGCCGCTGCATTGATAGGTAACCCGGTTGATAACGGCTTCAGGACGGAATGTATAGCACGACTTTCTGAGATCTTATTTGATGAAGATAAGCTAAAAGAACTGAGTCGCGCATCAGCTGCAGTAGCCGATGGTGCTGGAGGCAGGATAATAACTGAGTACATGTTTTGAAGATGAAAATGAACATTACTATTCTCTGTAGCTCGAAAACCCATCCGGTGAACGAAACGCTATGCCGGTGGGTGGAAAAAAATGACGGAACTCATGTTGTAAGGCTCGTGCGAAGTAAGAGTGAATTACACGGCGGAGATATACTTTTCCTGATCTCTTGTAGCGAGATAATCAGCGCGCAAGACCGAGAGAAATTCAAGAAAGTGCTGGTTATCCATGCCAGTGATCTTCCGAAAGGGCGTGGTTGGAGTCCGCATATATGGGAAGTAGTTAACGGCGCAAGTGAAATTGCCGTAAGTTTGTTGGAAGCGCAGGACAAAGTTGACAGTGGTGATGTTTGGAAGAAGCTCTGGATAGATATTCCAAGGCACGCGCTTTATAACGAGATCAATGATCTGCTATTCACGGCCGAATCCCAGTTGATGGACTTTGCCGTGGAGAATTTTTACACCATAACACCTCAGCCGCAGGACCCCGGCGCGGAACCAAGCTATCATCCGCGGCGGACGCCGGCTGACAGTGAGTTGGATCCGGAAAAATCCATTGCCAGTCAATTCGATTTGCTGCGCGTAAGTGACCCTGAGCGCTTTCCAGCTTTTTTCAAACTACACGGGCACACCTATAAGTTGGCCGTTGAGAAGGTAGACAATGAATAAATATATTTCGATTGCCGGTCGGAAGATCGGTGCAGATTTCTCTCCTTATATAATTGCCGAGATGTCTGCCAACCATAACGGCAGCATGGAAACCGCATTCAGGATTATCGAAGAAGCCAAGAAAGCCGGGGCGGATGCCCTCAAAATTCAAACCTATCGCCCCGACACCATCACACTAAAAAGTGATCTGCCGGATTTCCAAATCAAAGGTGGGCTCTGGGCAGGTAAAACACTCTATGAGCTTTACGAGTGGGCGCATACCCCTTGGGAGTGGCATGCTCCTTTGTTCGACTATGCGCGTCAGCTTGGTATCACAATCTTCAGTTCGCCGTTCGACAATACCGCTGTCGATCTGCTTGAAGACCTGAACGCTCCGGCATACAAAATCGCTTCCTTCGAGGCGGTCGACTTGCCCTTGATCAGATACGTGGCCAGCACCGGCAAACCCATGATCATCTCCACCGGCATGGCCGACGCCGAAGAGATCCAAGAAGCCATCGATGCCGCCCATGAGGGCGGTTGCAAAGAACTGGCAATTCTCCACTGCGTCAGCGGTTATCCAGCCCCAGCAGAAGACTACAACCTGCGCACCATTCCGGACATGTTGCAGCGCTACGGTCTGGTTACCGGGCTGTCCGACCATACCCTGGACAACACCACGGCCATCGCAAGCGTGGTACTGGGTGCCTCGATCATCGAGAAACACTTCACTCTGGATCGCAATGGGGGTGGCCCCGATGACAGTTTTTCGCTGGTGCCAGTGGAACTCGCGGCCTTATGCCAGGGCGCAAGCACTGCCCGGGCTGCACTAGGTCAAGTGGATTACGGGCGCAAGTCCAGTGAGCAGGGCAACGTGATGTTCCGTCGCTCCTTGTATTTTGTGCAGGATCTCAAGGCTGGCGAGCAGGTTACGGCAGATGCCGTGCGTAGCGTACGTCCTGGTTATGGCCTAGCTCCCAAACACCTGGAGAAGGTGTTGGATATGCGAGTTAAGCAAGATGTCCGCGCTGGATCGCCGGTTATGTGGGGGGTGATAGAATGACGGAGGTTCAAGTACCGGTTTCTAACGTTGTTACGTCGACAGGCGCAGGCCTGGGGCGCGTCAGTCGTCTACTTCGCAGTTTGACGGCACAGCCTGGTTATACATTGATGCGTGGAATGGCACGTTTTGCGTGGCTGCGTCAACTTGTGACTACAGCGCGGCGCAGCGTGCATGCGAGAAGTCGTGTGGTTTACAGGCGCCAATGCGAAGCTCGGATACAGGACACGTTATTCCCGAGACTCGATACAGCAAGGTTAGTCAAGGAGCTAAAAGAGTCCGGCCTTGCCTTCGGGTTGAAGCTACCTCCAGAAATTGTGGCCGCCATTAGTCAGTATGCAGAAAAAACTCCTTGTTACGCGGATCGTCAGGCATCGTGCGGCTTCACATTGGATCAGCGTTCTGAGGCCGAGCGCATTCTGGGCAAGCCGATACTGTTGGCCCAATATTTCAATACAATCGAAGCTTGCCCTGAAATCGCCAAGTTGGCGACTGATCCCGTATTGCAGACCATCGCCTGCGACTATCTTGGCTCAGTACCAACCTTTGTAGGGGCAAACTTGTGGTGGACATTTCCTGTCGATGCCCTCGCGTCGGATAGAGATCGGCATGCGCATCTGTTTCATCGTGATGTGGACGATTTCCGGTTCTTCAAGTTTTTCTTTTATTTGACTGATGTTGCCCTTGGTGATGGTGCTCACGTGTGTGTGAGTGGCTCTCATCAGAGACCGCCAAAATTAAGCTTTTCAGATCGTTGGAATATCAGACGTTACACTGATCAGGAAATTACAGGCCAATATCACGCGGTAGATATCCACGAAATCTGCGGAACGGCAGGTGAGGGTTTTGCGGAAAATACTCTGTGTATACATAAGGGTAGAACTCCGACCAAGGCCCCCAGACTCTTGCTGCAATTGCAATATGCCTTGTTCGACTATGGGGCTATGCATGACCGAAGAGAAGACTCGATCTTGCGAATGTTGTTGTGAGTAGAGTGGATAGCAATTCTTTGCTCTTCAGAGCGGCAGTTAAAATAGGGCATTGGCGGCAGCGGTTGTGGTATGTCCCTGTCTTGGCCTCGGCGATGGGGCTGATGATGTTGCGTCCGTTGCTGATGGCTCGTCTTCTCGATGTGCAGGGGTTTGCTCAATACAGCGCTGGCTTGCTTGTTTCCAGTTCGTTCTGCATGTTGGGTTGTCTGGGCTTACAAGCACTTCTGCAGCGCGAGATGCCAGTACAGCTAGTGCGGCGCCGAGAGCTGGCAGCAGCCATGCTATTGATGCAGTGCTTAATTGTGGCGTTGGTCTGCGCAAGCGTTGGTGTGCTGCTGTCAGCGTCGGGAGTACATTTTGCCGGTATGAGTCATGGCTTGCTCGCTTTGAGCGTCCTACATGGTTTGTCTCAGCAGGTGTTCTTGTTGGCTACGGTGGAAAGCCGCAGCCGTGGACAACCATTGCATTTTGCGAAGCAGAACTTTCAGCGTGCTGGGCTAGTGCTTTTAGCTGGGGTGGCGGCTGCGCGGTGGTTCGATGCTGCTGCGCCAGTCTTATTGGCGGAGACAGTGTTTTCCCTGTTGATATCCTGGCGAATCCTGTGGAATGCATGGCAAAGGTTGCGAATGGGGCTGCCGGCCCTTGTGCGACTGGCTGTTCGTAGGCTCGGGCGTCTTTCCTGGAGCAGCGCCCTGGCCTTGTTGGGGGTAATGGTCGTTGGTTTTTCCTTGATTAACATGGATCGTTGGATAGCGGCGAGCCTGCTTCCTGCCTCTGATTTTGCCCAGTATGCATTTGCCTGGATTCTGTTACTGATTGCTCAATCCACCCAATCCCTTATTAATGCGTCGGTATACCCGGCGTTGGCTCGAAGATTTGCCCGCGACGGTCAGGCTGCAAGTTTCCGTTTTGCTACCCAGATTGGCTCACTGCTATTACTGGGTGGTGCAGTGCTTGCGTGGCCTGCCTGGTGGCTCGCAAGGGCAGCCGTAGAGAGATGGTTTCCCGATTACCTTGTGGGAGCGGATTTACTTAAGATTTTCTTGCTAGTTGCTATTTTGCGTGTGGCTGATTTTTGGAGTAGCCATTTGATTATTATCGGACAAGAAAGGCGTTTGTTAATCATAAATTTGCTTGTTGCCGTCTTGGTAGGGGCTGTCTGGCTTGTTTTTGTTGAACCATGGACGCCAGGGTGGCTGAGCTTAAATAATTTGGCAGCGCTGGCAGTGAGCTTTGCCGCTGCAAATTACCTAGCTGTTTTTATCACGGCTTATAGCTCAGGAAGGTGAGTATTATGATTTCTGTTCGTCATTTGCGGAGCTTGTTCGTTTGGCGTTGGTGGGCGTGCTTGTGGCAGGCAAGAAAGGGCGTCCGTATACATCCTTCCGCTTTGTTGAGCGGGGGGGCGAAGCACTTTTTGCTTGGGCGTGGGACTAAAGTGGGCGCGCGCTGCCGACTGAACAGCAGCCGAGTTGGGCAGATTATAACAGGCGAGAGGGTGTGGTTATCCAACGACGTCGAAATAGAAACAGCAACGAAAGTCTATATTGGTGAAGGCACTAGCATTCAGCGTCGCTGCACCATTAATGGTGCAGTGCGTATTGGTGTGGGGTGTATTTTTGCACCCAATGTCTTTGTTTCGTCGGGTACTCATCCATTTCGAGAAGTACCTTGGCTACCCATTCGGGAGCAGGAAAAAAGAATAATTGCCGCTAATGGAAGTCTGGCGTCACTGGATCGTCCCGTCTGGATACAGGATGACTGTTGGTTGGGGATAAACGTGGTTGTTTGCCCTGGTGTGACCATCGGAAAAGGTAGTGTGGTAGGGGCTAATTCTGTAGTTGTGAGGGACGTTGCGCCGTACTCTGTTGTAGCAGGTGCGCCAGCGAAAGTAATTGGTCAACGGTTGGAGTGGTGTCCTAAGCAGTCAATAAGTGCTGACTGTGCGGAAGACGCTCCTTATGTTATTTCTGGCCTGTTACGCGCAGCTTGTGGTGATGTTCCTGCGGGAGTTAAGGTCACGAGTGAGGTGCCTTTTTGTGCGATATTGAATGTGGGGCTTGAAAGTTTTAAGGTTCGCTATCACTTGTATAGCACCGATGATGTTGAAGTAATGATATTTGGGGAGTTATACAGCGTTGGTGTTGGGTGTAGTGAGATTGAAGTTGCTGTTGAGCGCCTGAAGAAAGAAGGTGAAACGGTGTGTTGTGAACTCGCTGTGGTCTCGAAAAATATCATTGGGCGCTTGTTGGTTAGACGGATTGAGGCGCTCTTGTGACATGTTCTGTGTATAAGTTTTGTGGGTGTTGTTCAGTGTAATGGAGTTGCGCAGTGGTTAGGCACTTTATAATTACTTGGCTTGTCTATTGGGTGGCGATAGCTGTTCTGCCGGTTTCTTCGATTTATCCGGCGGTGGGGGAGGCTTTTCTTCTTCAACTTATGTTTGTGATTCTAGTGCTTGCAGGTTATGGCGTGATTAATGTCATTGCTAAAGCTCCTGCCCTTCCTCAGTGGGGAGGTCGGGAGGTCATGGATTCTAAAATTCTTATCTGTGTTGCTTTGGCTCTTTCTTTTGTAGGTACGGCTTTTCTCTTTTACGATAAGATTTATGTGCAAGGAATAGATTATTCGCGAGGAATCGCTTTTGCTAGGGAAGAGTGGCGAAGATTGGGCGAACATCGCGATGGTCAAATATCCTCTGCATTCAGTGTGTTGGGTTATTTGTTTTCTAGCGGATATTATGTTGCCGGGCTTTTAGTGGCGACTGTAAAGGGGGGGATGGGTCAGAGGTTTAGGTTGGGTGTGTTGGTGTGTGTGTTTGTTCTTTTGATGGCCAATTCATTAATATCTGGTGGGCGCTCAAATGTTCTGTTGTTGGCTGTTTTTTTTCTTGGTGCAGTGTCCTCGAGAGAGGGGTGGCGTTTCAGTTGTTTAGTTGGTAGTAAATTAGCGAGGGCCCTTTTGTTTTTTATGATGCTGTGGTCAGTATTTTATACGCTGTATGTTTTCTATCAAAGGGCGGAGGCGAGTAACTTGACGGCTATTGAGTATGTTTCTGGTTTTCTGCCTTTTTTGGGGTTGGAGATTGATCAGTGGTACGCGGGGGCTATGGGGGATAATTATTTATCTTCATTGTTGGCCATTGTGGTGTTGGCTGTAAGTTATGTTACGCATAGTTTTTCGACTACTGCGGCAATTATTGATGGCGTGCAAGAAGACAAGGTTATAGTCTTTCTGCATGCGATGAATATATTTTATAAGCTTGGTTTGGTTGCTCCTCCAGATAGTTCGTGGTTTCTTGCTGGGCGTTTCCCTTCTCTGCCTGGGGCCTTATGGTATCAGTATGGTGGTTTTTGCTTTCCGGTTTTATGTTTCTTTGTTGGTGTGGTTTGTGCTTTGGTAAGGCTTGTGTTTTTAAGGGCTCCAAGTAGTATCTTGGTGTTCTCACTGTATGTTTCCTCTTATGCTGTTCTTGTACTTTCTCCTGTACTCCTTGCCTTGGATTTTATGAGTTTCCCATTTGTGATCTTATCTTTTATTCAGATTGCAATGTTTGCCTGGTTTGTTGGTCTTTTACGGAGGGCTTTCGGAAGGCCTGCAAGGATACAGTTACATTAACTTTTGGTGTCTGGAATTTTCTATGAAAGTTGGTTTTGTAAATGTTTTTTCATTTAGGCCGCATGTCGAGCATCTCTATTATCTGTCGACTTTGCTAAAGCAAGTTGGTCATGGAGTGTTTTTTCTTACATGTGATGCCAGTGTCACCAACTGCTATGCGCGAGCAATTAAAGGGACAAGTAAATTAAAAGAATGCCCAAAGTGTATGCTGGGGGGGGTTCGGAGTTATCCAGTCGGACCTGTTACGTCATTTTCTGCAGCGGGCGAGAGTAGCGATCTGGATAGGGCTGTACTAGATCGTTTGGCGTTATCGAGTTCTTGCACGCTTAACCGGACTGAGTCCGAGAGCGAATGGAATGAACCTGAAGTCGTGGTGGTTAGAAAAAGTCTACACGATCCGATTGCGATAGCTTATCAAAGCGCCTTGCGCTGGATTGAAGACAATAAACTTGATGCTGTGGTTTGCTTCAATGGTCGTATGGACCTCACCCGCGCAGTGACCTATGCCTGCGAGCAGGCTGGTATTCCATTCGTAACCCATGAGCGCACTTGGTTTGGCGATGGTTTGCAATTGATTCCGAATGCCAATTGCTTGTCCCTTAAAGCCTTGAGTGAAATGGTTAAGGAGTTCGACGACAAGCCTTTGACCGCAGTCCAGGCCAAGCTGGCAGGCAAGTTGGCCGGGGAGCGCTTTTTGCAACGCAATTCACTTGAGTGGCGACTTTACAATCAGAATCCCGAGCCGGCACCTTGGCCCTTGGAAACTGCAGGGCCACGGGTTCTGGTATTGCCCAGCAGCAAGAATGAATTTGCCGGCCATGATGAGTGGAAAAGCGGTTGGGAAGACAATACGCAAGCACTGGACGACTTGTTCGAGGCTTTTTCCATTAGTCCGGAACAGGTCGTGGTACGCTGCCATCCGAACTGGGCTGAGAATATCGGCCAGGTCGTCGGCGATCGTTCATTAGCGCTGTATCGCAACTGGACGCAAAAACGCGGCATCTACTGTATTTCTAGCGAGCAGAAAGCGAGCACCTACGACTTGATCCAACAAGCTGACATTGTTGTCATGAATGGTGGCAGTTCGGCCGTGGAGGCGGGGGTTTGCGGTAAACAGGTTATTTGCATGGGGCCCTCTACCTATCAAAATGCTGGGTTCGTTCGCGTATTCCGTAATCGAGATGAGCTGAGTCGCCCGGATGCTTTAGTGCCACTCGATGCTGATGTGGTAATTCGTAAAACACTACGTTTCCTTTACCTGCGCTCTCATCGTTTTGCCCAGTACGTTGATTATGTTCGTGCAATTGAAACAACTCGCTACGCCTATTTCGAGGGAGCAGATCCCGAACGACTTATTTCAATGCTCAAAACAGGTTTAATGGCGGCGGATGATCCTTCTTATTCAGTCGATGGTTTAGAGGAGGATAAAATTGTTGAAGCGCTCAAGCGAAAGGAATGGGGGCGGCTAGCGGATTTTGAAGTGCCTCGTCCTATTTTAAAGCCGCTTAAGATAGGGCGGCGAGTAGGTCTTCGCTGGGTTGATGGAGTTAGGGCTAAGATGCCTAGGGGAGACAGAGGTTGAGCGAAATAAAACAAGGGCTGATTTCGATCGTTACTCCGTCCTATAACGCAGAAAAACTCATTAGACGCACTATTGAATCCGTCTTGGCACAGTCTTACCAAAACTGGGAGCTGATCGTTGTCGATGATTGCTCCAAAGATGGCACGCGTGAAGTCGTGAGAGGCTATGCCGAACAGGATGCGCGCATTCGGTTGCTGCCTTTGGAGAAAAACAACGGGGCACCTGCCGCGCCGCGTAATATCGGTATTAGGCAAGCCAAAGGTGAGTGGGTTGCACTGCTGGATGCCGATGATATCTGGCATCCGCGCAAGTTGGAACTGCAATTGAAGGCCATGCAGCAGGCTGGCGTCGACTTCAGCTGTACACAGATGCGTGACTTTACCGATGAAACGACATTGATTTTTTCCGAGCCAGGTGATGTCGATTGCGAACGTATCAGCTTCGCCAAGCAGCAACTGAAGGGCCGTATTCCTACTTCAAGTGTTATGGCGCGGAAAGCCGTTTTGCTGGAGTTTTCATTCAATGAGGATATTCGGTACAAGGCAGTCGAGGATTATCACTGCTGGTTGCGAATTCATCAGGCCTTGGGCGATAGCATAAAATTGGAGTACCCATTGCTTTGCTACAGAATAATCCAGGGGCAAATATCCGGTTCCAAAAAATATATGCTCGAGCGCATGTACATGGTCCACAAGGAGTACCCAGGGACATCGATTGCCCAGGCTGTGCTATTTACGCTGACCCATGCGTTGGGCGGTTTCTATTATCGTGTTTTGAAGAAGGGGCTTTGATGTGAAGCGAGTATTGGTCACGGGTGGGGCTGGTTTTCTGGGTTCGCACCTGTGCGAAAGGCTGTTGGATGCAGGGAGTGAAGTACTCTGTGTCGATAATTTCTATACCGGTGCGAAGCGTAATATTGCGCACTTATTTGCGAACCCTTATTTCGAGCTCATCCGGCATGATGTTACTTTTCCGCTGTATGTCGAAGTGGATGAAATTTATAATCTTGCCTGCCCCGCTTCTCCTGTTCATTATCAGTTCGACCCGGTGCAAACGCTAAAGACCAGCGTGCATGGGGCAATCAATATGCTTGGGCTGGCCAAACGGACTAAGGCTAAAATTTTTCAAGCGTCAACAAGTGAGGTTTATGGCGACCCTGAGGTGCATCCGCAACCCGAGAGTTACTGGGGTAAGGTCAATCCCATTGGCATTCGCTCTTGTTATGACGAAGGCAAGCGTTGCGCCGAAACCTTGTTCTTCGACTACCACCGCCAGCATGGGCTGCTGATCAAGGTCGCACGGATTTTCAATACATATGGGCCGCGGATGCACCCGAATGATGGCCGCGTGGTGAGTAATTTTATTGTTCAGGCGTTGAAGGGCGATGACATCACCATCTATGGCGAAGGTCAGCAAACGCGCAGCTTTTGTTATGTTGATGATTTAGTCGAAGGATTCATTCGTTTGATGGGAACGCCGGATGAGGTGACAGGTCCGATAAACTTGGGTAACCCAAATGAGTTCACGATTCGTCAGTTGGCTGAGCGTGTGTTGGAATTGACCGGCTCATCTTCGAAGTTGATTTTTAGACCGCTGCCTCAAGATGACCCGCGTCAGCGTCAGCCGGATATCAGCCAGGCACAAGCGCTGCTTGATTGGCAGCCCAGTGTGATGCTGGATCAGGGGCTTAAGAAAACCATTGGCTATTTCGATAAGTTACTTTCTGAAGAAATTGAGCAGAATAAGTAAGCGACTATGAAAATCACTGTATTTGGTAGTGGTTATGTGGGGTTGGTAACGGGCGCTTGCTTGGCCGACGTTGGTTACTCCGTTGTGTGCATCGATATTGATGAGAAGAAGATAGAAGGTTTAAAGAAGGGAATTATCCCTATCTATGAACCTGGGCTTGATGAATTGATTCTCAACAACGTCGAGGCCGGTCGTTTGAGTTTTTCAACCGATGCGGCTCAAGGAGTACGCCATGGCGATCTCCAGTTTATAGCCGTCGGCACACCGCCAGACGAAGATGGGAAGGCGGACCTTCAGTACGTTCTGGCTGTCGCCCGTACCATTGGTCAGTATATGGATGACTATAAAGTCATCATCGATAAATCGACAGTACCGGTAGGGACCGCTGACAAGGTTAGGGCTGTTGTGGGCGCCGAACTCAAAAGGCGGGATGTAAGTTTAGAGTTCGATGTTTGCTCAAATCCGGAGTTTCTCAAGGAAGGTGCTGCGATTGAGGACTTTACTAAAGGTGCTCGAATCGTGGTGGGTACTAATTCTGAAAAAGTTGCGGGGTTGATGCGGCAGTGCTATGCGCCATATAATCGAAATCATGACAAGCTGATGTTTATGGATGTCCGCTCTGCGGAATTGACCAAGTATGCCGCTAACGCAATGTTGGCCACCAAGATCAGTTTTATGAACGAGTTGGCCAACTTGGCCGAACGTTTGGATGCAGATATTGAGCATGTCCGTTTGGGTATCGGTTCTGATCCTCGGATTGGTTATCACTTTATTTACCCTGGGTGTGGTTACGGCGGTTCGTGTTTCCCTAAGGACGTGCAGGCATTAGCGCGTACCGCACAGGATGTTGGCTACGTGCCTGAGTTGCTACTTGCTGTTGAAGGCGTTAACCAGCGGCAGAAGCAGGTGTTGTATCGTAAATTGCTACAAGCCTTCGATGGTCAGTTGGCGGGCAAGAGCATTGCGCTTTGGGGGTTGGCGTTCAAACCGAATACCGATGATATGCGAGATGCTCCGAGCCGTGCACTTATAGAGGCCCTTTGGGCATCGGGGGCAAAGGTCAGAGCATACGACCCCGAGGCAATGCAAGAATGTAAGCGCATTTATGGTGTGCGATCGGACCTGCTGTTGTGTCATTCGCGTGAAGATGCAGTTGAGGGGGCTGATGCATTAGTGATTTGTACTGAATGGAAAAATTTCAGAACTATTGAGCCCGATTGGCTGAAGCAGGCGCTTAATTACCCCATTGTTGTTGATGGTCGTAACTTATTCGACCCAGTGACGATGTCAGGTTCCGGCATCCTTTACTATGCGATTGGGCGTGGTGCTACGGCAGCAGCTTGTTGAAAGGTATGATATGCGAAGGGTCTTAGTCACTGGGGCGAATGGTTTCATAGGCAAAGCGCTTTGCCAGACTTTAGCTATGGGCTGCTACGAGGTGAGCGGCCTTGTGCGTATAGCCAGAGAGCCAGTCCAAGGTGTTGAGTACTTAGAGGTAGACCTAGAAACTAGCGATGACTTGAGTGCGGCTTGTCAAGATTTTGATTGCATTGTGCATTTGGCAGGCCGTGCGCATGTGCTTAGCGAGCATGATGAGAATCCACTCGAGGCATTCCGGCGTGCGAACTGTGGAGCTACTTTACGTCTGGCTCAGCAGGCTGTGGAGTCAGGCGTGCGACGCTTTATTTTTATCAGTTCTATCGGTGTTAATGGTGCAGAGACATTCGCAAAACCATTTGATGAGTTTTCTAGGCCTAAGCCACATGCCGATTATGCGATATCAAAGCTTGAGGCAGAGGAGGGGCTGAAGAAGCTCTTAGCAGGTACGCAGACAGAGCTGGTGATCATCCGACCCCCGCTTGTCTACGGTATCGATGCCCCTGGTAATTTCGCCCGTCTGCTCAAGCTTGTGGCTACGGGGCTGCCTTTGCCCTTGGGTGGAAGTAGTAATCGGCGCAGTATCGTCTCGCTTGAGAATTTAGTTGGCTTCATATCCCTCTGTATTGAGCACCCGGCGGCGGCCGGGCAACTTTTCCTTGTCTCCGATGGTGGGGATATCTCTACTACGGAAATGGTGATGGCACTGGCGCGAGGGATGGGGAAAAAGCCACTGATGCTACCTGTGCCTGATGTTTTGCTAAAAATTGGCGCGAAGCTGCTTGGAAAAGAGTCGCTTTATACGCAGCTTTACCGTTCGTTGCAGGTGGACTCATCCAAAGCGCAGTGCCTGCTGGACTGGAAGCCGCAGGGGAATACATTTGAGGCTTTGGAGAAAATAGGTCGGCTTTGCGCGGATCAATGTTGACGCGGTCAAGGTATTGAGGTTGTACCGTTCGTTTCAGTGGGGTTTGTTTCCATAGTGGAGCTGCGAAACGTGTACTTTTCTGGCTGCTAGATACGTACATGCCAGTTCTGACCTAGCAACTCTAAATCCGAGCTTTTTTCTGGAACAGCAAGTTGATGACTATCTGGTGGTTATTGCCGGCCGTGGCTGGCGTGTCTCTTTTTATGACCGGCGCGTTGCGCCGTTATGCCCTGGCCCGCAGCCTGATGGACATCCCCAACGCGCGCAGTTCGCATTCTGTGCCGACGCCGCGGGGTGGCGGGGTGGCGATAGTGGTGAGTTTTCTGCTGGCCTTGCCGTTGATGGCCGGCATGAGCTTGATCGCTTGGCCGTTGGCCTGGGCGTTGCTGGGCGCCGGTGCCGGCATCGCCGTACTGGGCTTTCTCGATGATCACGGCCATATCGCCGCGCGCTGGCGTTTGCTTGGGCATTTTGCTGCGGCTATCTGGGCGCTGTTCTGGCTCGGTGGCTTGCCGCCTGTGGCTATGTTCGGCTTCACCTTCGATCTGGGCTGGTTCGGCCATGCGCTGGCGGCGGTCTATCTGGTGTGGCTGCTCAACCTCTACAACTTTATGGATGGCATCGACGGCATCGCCAGTGTCGAGGCCATTTGTGTGTGCCTGGGCGGTGCCTTGCTGTACATGCTGTTGGGCATCGCAGGGTCAGCGCCATTTGCGGCTTGGGTCATGCCGATGTTGCTGGCGGCTGCGGTGACGGGCTTTCTGTTCTGGAACTTCCCGCCGGCGCGGATCTTTATGGGGGACGCGGGCAGTGGCTTCCTGGGCATCACCTTGGGCGTGCTGTCGCTTCAGGCCGCCTGGGTGGCGCCGCAACTGCTGTGGGGCTGGTTGATTCTGCTCGGGGTGTTCATCGTCGATGCCACCTTTACCTTGCTGCGCCGCCTGTTGCGCGGCGACAAGGTGTATGAAGCGCACCGCAGCCACGCCTATCAGTATGCGTCGCGCCAAATCGGTCGGCATTTGCCGGTGACGCTTATCGTGGCGGGCATCAATCTTCTCTGGCTGTTACCCATCGCGCTTTGGGTGGGGCTTGGTGGGGTAGACGGTTTGCTGGGGCTGTTGGTCGCTTATGTGCCGTTGCTGGGGCTGGCGGTGAAATACCATGCCGGTGAGTTGGAGGTGCGGCCGTGAGTGAGCGCACGTTGCTTGTCATCGGGGCCGGGGGCCATGGTAAGGCAGTTGCAGAGGCGGCACTGCTCAGTGGTGAATGGCAGCGGATTGCCTTTGCCGATGACCGCTGGCCCGCATTGTGCGAAACCTTCGGCTGGCCGGTTGTGTCCGATGTGGCAGGGTTGGCAGCGCTGGAGATACAGGTCGCGGGTGCTATTGCTGCGGTTGGCAATAATGCCGTGCGCGAGCAGTGGGTCGAGGCCATTCGTGCCGCCGGGCTGCCCTTGATAACCGTGGTGCATCCCCGCGCCTGCGTGAGTGCTGCTGCAACCATTGGAGAAGGTAGCGCGATCATGGCGCTGGCGATGGTGGGTGTCGACGCGGCGATTGGCGAGGGCGCTATCGTCAA
Source organism: Pseudomonas zhanjiangensis (assembly GCF_041027545.1). Taxonomy (NCBI): domain Bacteria; kingdom Pseudomonadati; phylum Pseudomonadota; class Gammaproteobacteria; order Pseudomonadales; family Pseudomonadaceae; genus Pseudomonas; species Pseudomonas zhanjiangensis. The sequence continues at coordinate 130,926 of NZ_JBFTEG010000005.1, forward strand.
TGCCAGCGCGACGGTCGATCACGATGTCAGCCTTGGCGATTTCGCCCACCTTGGAGTCGGCGTCCACCTGGCCGGCGGCGTGGTAGTCGGTGCTCGAGCCTGGTTGCAGGCAGGCTGTAGCGCGGGCTACCGGGTTGCGGTTGCAGATGGGGTGATATGTGCACCGGGGACGGTATTGGTCGTCGATTAGACCATGCCTGTTTGGCGGCTTGCGCTTCCGCCTCAGTCGCAGGGCAGGTTATACAGGTTGGATCGTCTGGACGTCAGCGCGCTGATTTTTGACGTTTTGTACGGAAGGCTTCCGCTTTAGCCGTAGATCACGTGTTTATCTGGCTGCCACAAGCTCCGCAATCCGGTCGGCTCTCCCGAGGCAGGGGGTATTCAGTAAATCTGCCGGAGACATTCTCGTGAGCGGCAGTGAGCCCCAGTTTTTTTGCTGGGCAATGTTACGGGTGGTAATTGGCTCGAAAGTAGCCTGAGAAATTTGAGGGATCGTTGTGTTAAGACTTGCCGAGAAAATGCGTAGTCGTCTGATCAAACTGCCCCGTCGGCATAAGCGGTTGATTCAGGTCGCGGTGGACGTGGGGTTGGTGTGGGCTGCGCTGTGGCTGGCCTTTGTCGTGCGTTTGGGCGACTCCAGAAGCATCGAGCCCTTTGCCGGTCATTTCTGGCTGTTCAGCGTGACGCCGCTGATAGCCGTACCTCTGTTCGTTCGCTTCGGCATGTACCGGGCGGTGATGCGCTATTTCGGTAACGATGCATTGCTCGCCATTGGCAAGGCGGTCACGTTGTCAGCCCTGTTTCTGGCGCTAGTGGTGTATTGGTATCAGGAGGCGCCCAAGCCTATTCCTCGCTCGATGGTGTTCAACTACTGGTGGCTGAGCCTGGTGATGATTGGCGGGCTACGCCTGTTCATGCGGCAATATTTCATGGGGGACTGGTACTCCTCGGATCAGCCTATGCGGTTCAAGGGGCGCGACGCTGGTTTGCCGAAGGTTGCGGTCTATGGCGCTGGCGCGGCCGGCAACCAGCTGGTTGCAGCTCTGCGACTGGGGCGGGCGATGCGCCCGGTGGCCTTCATCGACGATGACGCCAATATCGCCAATAGGGTGATCGCAGGCCTGCGTGTGTTCACCTCCAAGCACATCCAGCAGTTGATCGATGAGACCGGGGCAGAAGAGATTCTGCTGGCGATTCCCTCGGCCAGTCGTGGGCGCCGTCGCGAGATTTTGAGCCTGCTCGAGCAATATCCGCTGCATGTTCGTAGCGTTCCGGGCTTCATGGACCTGGCCAGCGGCCGGGTCAAGGTCGAGGATGTGCAGGAAGTGGACATTGCCGACTTGCTCGGGCGTGACCCGGTGCCGCCGCAGCAGGCTTTGTTCGAGCGTTGTATTCGCGGCCAAGTGGTGATGGTGACTGGTGCCGGTGGGTCCATCGGTTCGGAATTGTGCCGGCAGATCGTGGCGATCGGTCCAGCCACCTTGCTGTTGTTCGAACACAGCGAATTCAATCTGTACAGCATTCACAGCGAACTGGAGCAGCGCGTTCAGCGCGAGTCGCTGCCTGTGCGGCTGGTGCCTATCCTGGGATCTATTCGCAACGCCGGGCGATTGTTCGATGTGATGCGTACCTGGGCGGTGAATACCGTGTATCACGCGGCGGCGTACAAGCACGTGCCGATGGTCGAGCACAATATCGCCGAGGGCGTGCTGAACAATGTGCTGGGGTCCACCTTCACCGCTCAGGCGGCGATCAAGGCCGGTGTCGAGCACTTCGTGCTGATTTCCACAGACAAGGCCGTGCGCCCGACCAACGTGATGGGCAGTACCAAGCGTCTTGCGGAGATGGTGCTGCAGGCCTTGAGTGCAGAACCAGCGCCTGTGCTGTTCAGGAATGACGATGGAGTGCATCGCGTCAACAAGACTCGATTCACCATGGTGCGTTTCGGCAATGTGCTGGGCTCTTCCGGCTCGGTTATTCCCTTATTCCATGACCAGATTCGGCGTGGCGGGCCGGTGACGGTGACTCATCCGAATATCACCCGCTATTTCATGACGATTCCCGAGGCGGCGCAGCTGGTGATCCAGGCCGGTGCCATGGGCCAGGGTGGCGATGTATTCGTGCTGGACATGGGCCAGCCGGTGAAAATCGTCGAACTGGCGGAGAAGATGATCCACCTGAGCGGCCTCAGCGTGCGCTCGGAAACGAACCCGCACGGCGATATCGCGATTGAGTTCACTGGCTTGCGTCCAGGTGAAAAACTCTATGAGGAGTTGCTGATCGGCGACAACGTCAGCCCAACCGATCACCCGATGATCATGCGCGCAAACGAGGATTCCTTGCCTTGGGAAGCCTTCAAGAAGGTATTGGCCGATTTGCTCAATGCAGTCGAACGTGACGATTACGACCGCGTACGGCAGCTACTGCGAGCCACTGTCAGTGGCTACCAGCCGGAAGGCGCGATCGTCGATTGGATTCATCAGCAGCGGCGCATCGAGCCTTAGAAAGGAAGAGTAGTGTGACCTTTAGTCGAAGTTTGAAACGCTCAGACCTGGCATTGCCTAGTGCTTGGTTGTGTGTCTTGGTAGTTGGTCTTTTCGTGCAAATGTCAGGGCTGTTGTTCAATAGCGACGGTAGTCGTTATGCGACTCAAGCGTACTTGGTGTTGTTCGTGCCGGCCCTGATTCTTCTTGCTTGGCGGCGTTTGGATTTGCACATCTGGAGCCAGGCGCCCGGGTTGATTCTTGTGTGCTTGCTGGCCTGGGTAGTGTTGACGGGCGCGTTCAATACCGGCTCCACGCACGGGCTGGCTTATTGGCTCAAGATTGACGCGCTGATCCTGCTTTACGTCTTTACCGTGGCGAGTCTGACTCGGCACGAGCGAGCCTTTAATTTTCTACTGGTTGCCGTGGTGCTGGTGGCGGCGATCTTTGCCTGGTGGACGCTTGTCTACCAGTTTGGCGTACTGGATAAGCCTCTGAAGTACAGGGCCGTGCGACTGAGCGAGTTGGGGTGGGGCGGCCTGGCGGACCTGGATAATCCTATTGTCGCTGGCATGTACTATGGGGTTTTTGCCGTGCTTTTGACCTATCTCTTCGTGGGGCAAAAGTTACGCATCTGGCAGATGGGCGTGCTGGTCTTGGCGATGCTTGGTTTGCTCGCCTATGTGCTCTTTACGTTTTCGCGCGGCGCCTGGTTGTCTACGGCAGCAGGCGGCGTGCTTGTGCTCTTGTTGTTTCCGAACATCAAATCGCGAACATTGATAGGCATTGGTTGTTTGTTGGTTGTCGTCAGTGCGCCGCTGTTCTGGCCAGAATTTCAACATGAGCAACGCATTGGGGTGAATGGGCGTCACCCTATCTGGGCCAACTGGGCAGAGCAATTTGCCGGTTTCTGGTTGCTGGGGGCTGGAGCGGGGGCAGATCTTTTTTTCCAGTTGCCTAATTCCACGACCCGCTATTTGCACGCCCACAGCCTCTACCTGCAGCTCTGGTATGAGTACGGCATCGTCGGTATCGGCCTGTTCGTGTTGTTGTTGCTGAGTCTGCTGCATAAGGGCTGGGTGTGCCGGGCGCAGCCGCTGGCGCGGGTGGGGCTGGCCTTGTTGGTGTTTGCCATGGTGGCGATGGTTTCCGATGTGTATGCCATCTTCCATCGTCTCAGCCCCTATTGGGTGCTGGTCTGGTTCCCGGTCGGCATTCTGCTGGGGGTGAGGCCGCCGGCCACTGCGAAGGCCGCCGCTTCGCAGCAATAGGCCGTTGAAGAGGCGCCTGCCATGCCCTGGGCAGGCGCTTCTGCGAGAGAATGCGGCCTACCCGCTGCCGGGCTGCTGGGTGCGGTTTGCCTTGGTCATTCATCAGCCTGATTGTGCGTGGGGCGGGGTGTTTCCTTCGCTACACTCGCTCCATCTTTCATAGCACTACAAGGCGGCTTTCCTATGCAGAATCGCATGATGATTACCGGCGCAGGCTCGGGCTTGGGGCGTGAAATCGCCCTGCGCTGGGCGCGGGAGGGCTGGCGCCTGGCGCTGGCGGATGTCAATGAGGCGGGGCTGGCCGAGACCCTGCAGTTGGTGCGCGCCGCCGGTGGCGAGGGCTTTACCCAGCGCTGCGATGTGCGCGACTACAGCCAGCTGACTGCCTTGGCGCAGGCCTGTGAGGAAAAATTCGGCGGTATCGACGTGATCGTCAACAACGCCGGGGTGGCCTCCGGCGGCTTCTTCAGCGAGTTGTCGCTGGAGGATTGGGACTGGCAGATCGCGATCAACCTGATGGGGGTGGTCAAGGGCTGCAAGGCGTTCCTGCCGCTGCTCGAGCGCAGCAAGGGCAAGATCGTCAACATCGCCTCCATGGCGGCGCTGATGCAGGGGCCGGCGATGAGCAACTACAACGTGGCCAAGGCCGGTGTGGTGGCCTTGTCGGAAAGCCTGCTGGTCGACCTGCATGCCCAGGAAATCGGCGTGCACGTGGTCTGCCCCTCGTTCTTCCAGACCAACCTGCTCGATTCGTTCCGTGGCCCGACTCCGGCGATGAAGGCCCAGGTCGGCAAGCTGCTGGAAACTTCGCCGATCAGCGCCGCGGACATCGCCGACTATATCTACGACGAGATCGCCAAGGGCGAGTTCATGATTCTGCCCCATGAGCAGGGGCGCATGGCCTGGGCGCTGAAGCAGAAGAATCCGCAGTTGCTCTATGACGAGATGATCGGCATGGCCGAGCGGATGCGCGCCAAGGCCAAGCAGGGCTGAACCCGGGCCCGTCTGGCGCGCCCAGCACCTGTCCAGCCGGGCTGACCAATTGGTCAGTTTGCTGGGCGCCGGGCTTGCTCCAGGCCGGCCTCGGCGTTAGGGTGGCTGGCCCGGCCGCCTCGCCGTCATCATGTTGAACCACGCGTGAAACCTATCGTCCTGCTGCTGGCCCTGGTGCTGGCGGCGATCAACCTGCGCCCCGGAATCACCTCGCTGGCGCCCTTGATCGAGCGCATCGCCGACGAGTTGGCGTTGAGCCGCAGCCTGATCAGTCTGACCACCGCCTTGCCGGTGCTGTGCATGGGCCTGCTGGCGCCTGTCGCGCCGCGCCTGGCCCTGCGCCTGGGGCTGGAGCGCACCATCGCCCTGTGCATGGGCGTGATTACCCTGGCCCTGTTGCTGCGTCTGGCCGGTCAACTCAGCGTCATCCTGATCGGCAGCGCCGTGCTGCTGGGCGCGGCCATCGCCATCGCCGGGCCCCTGCTTTCGGGCTTCATCAAGCGCCATTTCGTCGAGCAGATGGGGCGGGTGGTCGGTTGGTATTCCCTGGGCATGGCCATCGGCGGTGCCGGCGGCGCGGTACTGACGGCGCCGGCCACTCGCCTGCTCGGCGATAGCTGGACCCAGGGTTTGGCGCTGTGGGCGCTGCCGGCCCTGCTGGGCCTGCTGCTATGGTGGCGCCTGCCCAATCGGGCCGAGACCGCCGATGGCGCCGAGGCCAGGGGCGGCCTGCCGTGGCGACAGCTGCGGGCCTGGATGATCAGTTGCTTCTTCGCGATCCAGGCCGGGCTGTTCTACGCCTTGGCGACCTGGGTGGTGGCGCGTTATCACGAGGCCGGCCTGACCCTGCTGCGCAGCAACAGCCTGTTCAGCCTCTCGATGCTGATGGGCTTGCCCAGTTCTTTCCTGCTGCCTTGGCTGGCGCAGCGGTTCAACCGCTACCGGTTGCTGATGGGCTGTGGCCTGGTGTCGGCGCTGAGCCTGGCGATGATCACCTGGCGACCGACCCTGCTGCCGGAACTCTGGGCGCTGAGCATCGGTTGCGGCCTGGGCGGCTCTTTTGCCTTGGCGCTGGTATTGCCCTTGTACGAGGCCGGCTCGCCGCTGGCGGTCAGCCGCTGGACGGCGATGATGCTGTGCATGGGCTACGGCATGGCCTGCGTGACGCCTATCCTCACGGGGCTGGCGCGCGATCTGTCCGGCGACTACCGGCTGCCCTTTATCGTGCTCACCGCCCTGGCGCTGCTGATGACCCTGCTGGCGGGGCTGCTGAGCAGGCCGCCGCGCCGCGCAGGGGCGCTGATCGGCGCAGCGCAACCCTAGCCGTCCAGCCGGAGCAATGGGCTCACTGAGGCGGCCCAGCCCCGACGCTTTCGCGCCATTTTGGCCGCCAGTCGACAAAGATTATCCGCAGTTCCTTTCTTGCCTGGCAGGGCTGTGATAGAAGGCAGCCTTGATTTTCTGGAGTGCCGGTGTGGAGTCTGAATCCATCGTCTACGGCTGCATCCGCGACTGGCCGTCCGCCGGCCCCGAGGAAAGCCGCCTGCGTCGCGAGATCAATCGTCAGGTGCTGAGCGAGTTGCCGGCCGGCGATGCCTGGCCGTTCCTCGGGCGCGAGATGTTTGCCTTCTGCCGGCAACCGGGCGACGGCCTGTACCAGACCCAGGTGATCCATTTCGGCGCCAGCTACCGGGCGGTGGAGTACGAATGGAGCCTGTGGGTCGAACAGTTCGAGGCGCTGCTCAAGCGCCTGTACTGGGCCAGCGCCGTGGTGCACCTGGAGACCGAGCTGAACGGCACCCACACCTTCCGCTGGGAGTCCGACGCTGGCCTGCACAGCCCCCAGGAAGGCGAGCTGCGCGTGCGCTGCGCCTGGGAGCGCGAGGGCGGAGTGCGCGGCTAGCGTCAGCCTGATTGACCGAGGCGGGTGGCGGCTCTTTGCGGAGAGCTCCTGGCCATAGGGATGGAGTAGGGTGGATGACGTCGCTTTCATCCACCATCGTCGCGGGTGGCTGGATGAAGCCTCGGCTACGCACCCCGATCTCCCCTACAGAGTTGCAGTCGTAGCCTGGATTGGCGTCAGCGCAATCCGGGGGAGCGCTTCTGCGCAGCGCTTAGTCGCCATCTGCCAGCAGCCACTCCCTGGGCACATCACGTTTCAACGCCAGCTGGCATTGCTGGCTCTCCGGGTCGAAGACGATCACCGCCTCGCCCTTGTCCAGGGCGCGACGCACACGCTGCACCCGGGTTTCCAGTGGGGTTTCATCGCCATTGTCGGTGCCGTCGCGGGTGACGAAGTCTTCGATCAGGCGGGTCAGGGTGTCGGCTTCAAGCAGGTGCGGGGGAATCAACACGGCGGGGTCTCCAAAACGCAGCCGCGATGCTAGCGCGTCGGGGCGCGCCTGGCCATGGTTGCGGCGGCCGGCTAGTTCAGCCATCGCCCATCGCCAGGCATCAGCTGGGCGCATCCGCGGCCTTGCCGACCAGGAAGCGCTCCAGGGTGCTGTACAGCTGGGTGCTGTCCAGCGGCTTGCCGAGAAAGTCATTCATGCCCGCCCGGCTGCCGTATTCGCGGTGTTCGGCCAGGGTGTGGGCGGTCAGCGCGATGATGGGCACGGCGGCGAGGCGGTTGTGCGCCTCCAGCCGACGGATCTGCCGGGTGGCTTCGAAACCGTCCATCTCCGGCATCTCGCAATCCATCAGGATCAACTGGATAGCCGCCGGGTTGCGTTGATATTCCTTCAGCGCGGCCTGGCCGTTGCCCACCACGCGCACGCTGTAGCCGCGCTTCTTGAGGAAGCCCTGGACCACCAGCTGATTCACCGGGTTGTCTTCGGCGACCAGGATGCAGGGCGCATTCGGGCTGTCGACGGGCGCCGGCTGGGGTAGGTTGTAGACCTCGGCGCTGCGCTCCGAGTAGAGCGCCAGCAGGGCCTCGCGCAGGGCCGTGATCACCAGGGGCAGGGCCAGGCTGCGCAGCCTCAGCCCGTTGCTGGTGGGCAGATCGTGGCACTGGGCGGGCGGGCACAGCAGCAGCACCCGCTGCTCGGGGTGCAGGTGCGGGCGCAGCGAGTCCAGCCAGTGCTGGGCGCTACCCGGCCAGGGCGACATCAGCACCAGCAGCGGCGGCGTGCTGTATTCGGTCAGGTGGCCGAGCAGGCTTTCCGGGGTCTGGCAGCACTCGGTGCGCATGCCCCAGCGCCCGAGCAGGCGACTCAGGGCATCCAGTCCCAGGCCGTCGAGGGAGGTGAGCAGTGCCGGACGGCCGCGCAGCAGGTCGTTCAACGGCTCGTCTTCGTTGGCCGCCCTGGCCAGGGGAATGTCGAAGGCGAAGCGGGTGCCGTGGCCCGGCGTGCTCTGCACCTCGATGCGCCCGCCCATCAGTTCCACCAGCTCCTTGCTGATCGCTAGGCCCAGACCGCTGCCGCCATAGCGGCGGGTGGTGCTGGAGTCGCCCTGGGAAAACGACTCGAACAGCTGGGCCAGCGCCTGCTCGTCGATGCCGATGCCGCTGTCGCTGACCGCGAAGATCAGGTGCGGCGCGCCATGCGAGTCGCTGCGCCGGCAGACGTTGACGGCGACGTGACCCTCGGCGGTGAATTTCAGGGCGTTGCTGATCAGGTTCATCAGCACCTGCTTGAGCCGCGTGGGGTCGCCCTGGATGCGCCGCGGCACGCCGCCTTCGAGGCTGACATAGAGGCGCAGGCGCTTGTCCAGCGCCTGCCCGGTGAAGAGACTGAGGGTGTCGGAGATCAGTTGCTCCAGGTCGAACTCAATGTGCTCCAGGCTGAGTTTGCCCGACTCGATGCGCGCGTAGTCGAGGATGTCGTTGATCACCGCCATCAACAGGCTGCCCGAGCTGGAGATGTTGTCGACGTAGAGCCGCTGGCTGCGGTCCAGCGGGGTTTCCCGGAGCAGCTGCAGCATGCCCAGCACGCCATTGAGCGGGGTACGGATTTCATGGCTCATCACCGCCAGGAAGCGGCTCTTGGCCTGGTTCTCGGCCTCTGCCCGCTCGGCGGCGCGGCGCGACTGGAAACCTTCCTCCTTGAGCATGTTGATGCGATCGGCCAGGCCGAAGGACAGCGTCAGCAACTCGATGGTCACGCCAATCTTCACCAGCGCCGCGCCATACAGGCCGAGCAGCTCGATCCCCAGCGAGCCGCTGGTCGCGATGATGAAGGAGGCGAGCAGGATGCCCCAGGCGAGAATGTAGTAGGAGCCGTAGCGCAGGCCCTTGCGCCAGACATAGACGCCGCTGAGCAGGAGCATCGAGGACACCGCCAGCACGGTCAGGCTGGCGAGGATGTTCCAGGCCTGCAGGTCGATCAGGGGCAAGGACACCAGGCAGCCGACCGAGGCCAGCATGAACAGGCGCAGGCCCAGGTCCAGGCGCGGGAAGTACTGGCGGGTGTGCAGGAAGTGACGGCTGAACTGGGTCGCGCTGAAGCAGTGCAGGTACATCAGGATATAGATGCTCAGCGACTGCAGGCCGATGTTGTCGGGCAACAGCTTGAACAGCATGCCGTCGAAGCTGGCGGCGAACAGGCCGATATTCAGGTTGTAGACCAGGTACCAGAAATAGGCCGACTCGCGCAGCGAGAGGAACAGGAACAGGTTGTAGCAGAACATCGCGAACAGCACGCCATAGAAGGCGCCGTTGATGCCCATCAGGTTTTCCTGGGCGACCGCGCTGGCGCCATAGGAGCTGAAGTACACCGGCATGAACACCGTGCTGGTGGTGTCCACGCGGATCAGCAGGGTGTTGTCGCCGGGCGTCAGTTCGAGCGGGAACCAGAAGTTGCGCACCTGCACCGGCCGCTGGGAGAAGGCGTAGCGGTCGCCGCTTTCCTGCATCCGCCAGCTACCGTCTGGCGCTGCCTGGTAAAGCTGCAGGTGATCGAGCAGCGGGTAGTTGATCTCAAGGTAGCCACCCAGGTCATGGGCCAGGCGATTGCTCAGGCGGATCTTGAACCACCACACCGACTTGTTCTTGCCGAGGTTGGCGTGGTCGCCGCGCACGGGCACGAAGCGCTGGTCGGGGATGCTGCTGACCTGACTGAGCGTCATCTCTCCGGCGGGGTCCTCCAGGTAGCCCATGAAGGGGCCTAAGGACAGGCGCAGGTCATCGTCGTCCAGGGTGGCGGGCTGCAACGCCCAGGCCGAATTGCACAGCCAGACCATCAGCACCGCCAGGCAAATACGCGGCATCCGCGAACCTCTTGTTATTGTTGTCGCGAGTACTCTGTCGCTGCGGCCCTGATCGCTTGGTGCGCCCAGGTCGCCGTATCGCCTGGCGTGGCCTGCAGCTTGGGGGGCGCGAATCGCCCGCAACCGCACCCTGCTGCCTGCCAGGCGCGCGGCCATGGCCGCACCGACTTCCCTGTCGGCTCACTTTGCCCGGATGTTCCGGGTCCTTCAAGTGTCCTGATCGCGATGGCCGAGCAGGCTGTCGACGGCGGGGACGCGGGTATCACTTTCCATCTGTGCGGAATGTTCGATCTGGTGGCTGAAGCGCTCCAGCGAGCCCTCCCCCGGCTGCGCATCGCTGGCGAACACCGGCGGGCTGAGCAAGTAGGCGCTGATCAGGCGGGTCAGGGCGGCCAGGCTGTCGATGTGGGTACGCTCGTAGCCATGGGTGGCATCGCAGCCGAAGGCCAGCAGCGCGGTGCGCACGTCGTGGCCGGCGCTGACCGCCGACTGGGCGTCACTGTGGTAGTAGCGGAACAGGTCGCGGCGCACCGGAATCTCGTGTTCCTGGGCCAGGCGCAATAGCTGCCGCGACAGGTGGTAGTCGTGGGGGCCGCCGGAATCCTGCATGGCCACGCTGACGGTGTGTTCGGTAGAGCTCTGCCCGGGCGCCACCGGGGCGATGTCCACGCCGACGAACTCGCTGACGTCCCAGTGCAGGGCGGCGGCCGCGCCCGAGCCGACTTCTTCGGTAATGGTGAACAGCGGGTGGCAGTCGATCTGCGCTTCGATGCCGCTGTCGACGACGGCCTTGAGCGCGGTGAGCAGGGCGGCCACGCCGGCCTTGTCGTCGAGGTGGCGGGCACTGATATGGCCGCTCTCGGTGAACTCCGGCAACGGGTCGAAGGCGACGAAATCGCCGATCGACACGCCGAGGGCGTCGCAGTCGGCGCGGGTGGCGCAGTAGGCGTCCAGGCGCAGTTCGACATGATCCCAGCTGATCGGTAGTTGATCGATGCCGGTGTTGAAGGTATGCCCCGAGGCCATCAGCGGCAGCACGCTGCCGCGGATCACCCCGGTCTCGGTGAACACGCTGACCCGACTGCCTTCGGCGAAGCGGCTGGACCAGGTGCCGACCGGGGCCAGGCCCAGGCGACCGTTGTCCTGCACGGTGCGGACGATGGCACCGATGGTATCGAGGTGGGTCGACACCGCACGGTCCGGGCTGCTCTGCCTGCCCTTCAGGGTGGCGCGGATGGTACCGCGGCGGGTCAGCTCGAAGGGGATGCCGATCTCCTCCAGGCGTTCGGCGACGTAGCGCACGATGGTGTCGGTGAAACCGGTGGGGCTGGGGATGGCGAGCATCTCCAGCAGGACCTTCTTCAGGTAGTCGAGGTCGGGCTCGGGCAATCTGTGCATGGCAGGCTCCTTGCGATGGCAGTGGAGGAGGCGCGGCGGCAAGCCGCGCCCGATGCCGGCAACCGGACGTTGTCCGGTCGCCGGGCCACTGTCAGCTGATCATCTGGCTCAGCGGAAACAGCAGGTCGATAAAACGCTCGGCGGTGGGCTGCGGCTCGTGGTTGGCCAGGCCGGCACGCTCGTTGGCCTCGATGAACACGTACTCCGCACGCTCCGCCGCCGGCACCAGCAGGTCGAGGCCGACCACCGGAATGTCCAGGGCCCGCGCGGCCTTGACCGCCGCCTCGGCGAGAGTCGGGTGGAGGACGTCGGTGACGTCTTCCAGGCAGCCGCCGGTGTGCAGGTTGGCGGTCTTGCGCACCGCCAGGCGCTGGCCTTGGGGCAGCACGCTGGCGTAGTCGACGCCGGCGGCATGCAGGGTGCGCAGGGTTTCCGCGTCTTTGGGGATGCGGCTCTCGCCGCCGGTGGCCGCCTGGCGCCGACGGCTTTGCGCATCGATCAGGTCGCCGATGCTGTGGCGGCCATCGCCGATCACCTCCGCCGGGCGGCGGATGGCGGCGGCGACCACCTCGAAGCCGATCACCAGGATGCGCAGGTCGAAGCCGGCGTGGAAGCTTTCCAGCAGCACGCGGCTGTCGAACACCTGGGCCCGCTCGATGGCATCCTGCACCTCGGCCGGGGTGCGCAGGTCGACCGCCACGCCCTGGCCCTGCTCGCCGTCCACCGGCTTGACCACCAGGCTGCCATGCTCGGCGAGGAAGGCGGCGTTCTCCTCGGCGTTGCCGGCCAGGCGCTGTGCCGGCAGGCTTAGGCCGGCGCGGCTGAGGGCGCGGTGGGTCAGGCGTTTGTCCTGGCACAGGGTCATGCTCACCGCGCTGGTCAGGTCGCTCAGCGATTCGCGGCAGCGGATGCGCCGGCCGCCGTGGCTGAGGGTGAACAGGCCGGCCTCGGCGTCGTCGACCTGGACTTCGATGCCACGACGCAGGGCCTCATCGACGATGATCCGGGCGTAGGGATTGAGTTCGGCCTCCGGCCCGGGGCCGAGGAACAGCGGCTGGTTGATGCTGTTCTTGCGCTTGATGCTGAAGGTCTGCAGCTCGCGAAAGCCGAGCTTGGCATAGAGCGCCTTGGCCTGGCGGTTGTCGTGCAGTACCGACAGGTCGAGGTAACTGAGCCCGCGGCTCATAAAGTGCTCGATCAGGTGGCGGACCAGCACCTCGCCGACCCCGGGCCGGCTGCAGCGCGGATCGACCGCCAGGCACCAGAGGCTGCTGCCATTTTCCGGGTCGCGGAAGGCTTTCTGGTGATTCAGGCCCATGACCGAGCCGATCACCGCGCCGCTGTCTTCGTCCTCGGCCAGCCAGTAGGTCGGGCCGCCCTGGTGGCGCGGGGTAAGCTTGGCCGGGTCGATCGGCAGCATGCCGCGCATCTGGTACAGGCAGTTGATCGCCTGCCAGTCCTCGGCATTCTGTGCCCGGCGGATGCGGTAGCCGCGAAAGCCTCGGTGGGCCGGGCGATAGTCGCTGAACCACAGGCGCAGGGTGTCCGAGGGGTCGAGGAACAGCTGCTGCGGGGCGTGGGCCAGCACCTGATGGGGCGCGGCGACATAGAGGGCGATGTCGCGTTCGCCGGCACGTTCGGCCAGCAGTTCGTGGGCCAGTTGGTCGGCGTCCGGGTAGGTATGGCCGATCAGCAGGCGACCCCAGCCACAGTGCACGGCACGGGGTTGGCAGAGTTGGTTGTCGCGGTCTTCGGCGAAGCGCGCCTGCAGGCGCTCGTAGGAGGGTGTCTGCCCGCGCAGAAGACGTTGATTGAAGGCAGTGGCGCGCATTGGAGTCTTTCCTTTGCTGTCTGCAATGCCCGGATGGGCTCCGGGTCGTGTAGGGGGTCGTGACTGCCCGGATTTCTTCCGGCTACGGCAGTTCAATGCAGGGGGCGGGCTAAGCCCGCCCCCCTGCTTCGTTATAGACCGTGCTCGCTCAGCCACAGGTTGAGCGCCGCCATCTGCCACAGCTTGGAGCCGCGCAGTGGCGTCAGCTGGCCATGTGGATCGGTGAGCAGGCGATCGAGCATGGCCGGGTTGAACAGGCCGCGATCCTGGCTGGGGTCGACCAGCAGGTCGCGCACCCAACCCAGGGTGGCGCCTTCCAGGTGCTTGAGCCCGGGCACCGGGAAGTAGCCCTTGGGCCGGTCGATCACCTCGTTGGGGATGACCTGGCGCGCCGCTTCCTTGAGCACGTGCTTGCCGCCGTCGGGCAGCTTGAAGCGGCCCGGAATCCGCGCCGAGAGTTCGGCCAGGCGGTAGTCGAGGAACGGCGTGCGCGCCTCCAGGCCCCAAGCCATGGTCATGTTGTCGACCCGCTTGACCGGGTCGTCGACCAGCATCACCGTGCTGTCCAGGCGCAGGGCCTTGTCCACCGCGGCAATGGCGCCGGGCTTGGCGAAGTGCTGGCGGACGAAGTCGCCGGCATGGTCGTCGGTCAGCCATTCGGGCTGCACGCATTCGGCGTATTCGTCGTGGTCGCGGTCGAAGAAGGCCTGGCGATAGGCGCCGAAGGCATCCTCGGCGCCATCGACCAGCGGATACCAGTGGTAGCCGGCGAACAGTTCGTCGGCGCCCTGGCCGCTCTGCACCACCTTGCAATGCTTGGCCACTTCCCGCGAGAGCAGGTAGAAGGCGATGCAGTCGTGGCTGACCATCGGCTCGCTCATGGCGCGGAAGGCGGCCGGCAACTGGTCGAGGATCTCGTTCTCGCCGATGCGCAACTGATGGTGCTGGGTGGCGAAGCGTTCGGCGATCAGGTCCGAGTACTGGAACTCGTCGCCGCGCTCGCCGCCGGCATCCTGGAAGCCGATGGAGAAGGTCGACAGGTTGTCCACCCCGGCCTCGCGCAGCAGGCCGACCAGCATGCTCGAATCGACCCCGCCGGAGAGCAGCACGCCGACATCCACCGCCGCGCGCTGGCGGATCGACACCGCCTCGCGCATGCCGTCGAGCACCTTGTCGCGCCATTCTTCCAGGCCATAGGCGACTTCGTCGCGCTTGGGCCCATAGTCCAGTTGCCACCAGCTCTGCTGCTCGACATTGCCCTGGGCGTCGACGCGCATCCAGCTGGCCGGCGGCAATTTTTCCACCCCGGCGAGGATGGTGCGCGGGGCCGGCACCACGGCATGGAAGTTCAGGTAGTGGTTCAGCGCGATCGGGTCCAGCGTCTTGCCGATGTCGCCGCCGGCCAGCAGGGCCGGCAGGCTCGAGGCGAAGCGCAGGCGCTGGCCGGTGCGCGACAGGTACAGTGGCTTGACCCCGAGACGGTCGCGGGCGATGAACAGCTGCTGGCTGTCGCGCTCCCACACGGCGAAGGCGAACATGCCGTTGAGCTTGGGCAGCAGGTCGGTGCCCCAGGCGTGATAGCCCTTGAGCAGTACCTCGGTGTCGCCGCCGGAGAAGAAGCGGTAGCCGAGGCCTTCCAGTTCGTCACGCAGTTCCGGGTAGTTGTAGATGGCGCCGTTGAACACCATGGACAGGCCAAGATCGCTGTCGATCATCGGTTGGCCGGAGGCCTCGGCCAGGTCCATGATTTTCAGGCGTCGATGGCCCAGGGCGATGGGGCCCTGGCTGTGAAAGCCGTGGGCATCGGGGCCGCGAGGGGCCAGGTGGTGGGTGATTCGCTCGACCGCAGCCAGGTCGGCCGGTCGTTGATCAAAACGTAATTCTCCAGCTATTCCGCACATATTCTTCCTTACCGGTATTGCCGTTGGGGAGTCGTCCGGGCTCGCCGAACCTTTTACATGGGAACAAAATAATGCTTTCATGTCAAAGCGTAATGGTTATGGAAAGCGGGTTTATGGCTGAAAAAATAGTTTCGACTGAAATAGATTTGTCATCTGTCATGGCCTTCGAACTGCCCTTGTTCCAGTCCCTGCGGCGCCTGCAGCAGGCCGGCGAGGTGCATGCCAAGCGCCTGACCCGGTTCGGCGGGTTGACGCCCATGCAGCTGATGATCCTGCAGGTGCTGGCCGGTGAGGCGCGATTGACGGCGAGTGACCTCAGTGGCCGGGTCAGCCTGACCGCCGCGACCCTGTCGGGCATGCTCGATCGCCTCGAGGAGCGCGGGCTGCTGCACCGCCAGCGTGACGATCAGGATCGCCGGCGCCAGTGGCTGCTGCTCAGCGATGCCGGCCGTGAGCTGGTGCAGCAGGCGCCGAGCCTGCTGCCGCCGGAGTTTCGTCAGCGTTTCGCCGCCCTGACCGACTGGGAGCGGCACAGCATGGCCGCCGCCTTGTTGCGCGCGGCGCAGCTGTGCGGCGAGATGGAGTGAGGGCCGGTACCAGCTTGTGCGACGCGGGCCGCTCCCGCGCCGCTAATCCATCCTGCGAAGCTGCGGGCGGGGGATGGAGTTAGGTCCTAACGCGTAGGGTGCGCCGCGCGCATCCAGATCCCGCGCTAATTCCGGCGTTCCGGCGAACCAGCGATCCTATGGTGCGCGTGGCGCACCCTACCTCTTGGCTACCCCTTGGGTGAGCCGCTGTTGCGGATCAGCTGGCGCAGGGCGAAGCGGTTGGGGTGGCAGGCCTCGGCGACGTCGCGCGGCAGCGGCAGCGGCTCCTGGTTCAGCCAGGCGGCGATCAGCTCGCCGGACAGCGGCGCGGTGATCAACCCGCGTGAGCCGTGCCCGCTGTTGATGTACAGGCCGTCGAGCCAGGGGCAGGGGCTGTCCGGCACCTGGCGGGCATCCTTGCCCAATACCGCGTAGGCGGCCATGAAGGCCTCGCGCTCGGCCAGCGGACCGACGATGGGCAGGTAGTCCGGGCTGGTGCAGCGGAAGGCCGCGCGGCCCTGGAGTCGTTCCGGCTGCAGCTGCCCGACCTGCAGGCGCTCGGCCAGGTCGCTGGAAATATCCCTGAGCAATTCCAGGTTGCCGGCGTGATCGGCGCTGTTCACCGTCAAGTCATCGCTGTTGAAGTCGAAGCTCGCCCCCAGGCAGTGCTCGCCCTGGCGCGCCGGCGCAATATAGCCCTCGGCGCAGACCACGGTGGTCAGGGCTGCGCTCCGCGCCGTGGCCGGCAGGCGGCTGACCTGTCCGCGAATGCGCTTGAGTGGCAGCTCGGCACTCTGGCGGAAACGCTTGATCTCGGCCGCGGTGGCCAGCACCACCACCGGGGCGCTGGCCAGCAGCTGCTGGCCGTTCCAGGCCTGCCAGAGGCCTAGGTGGCGGCGCAGCTGCAGGGCCTCGCTGTGCAGCTGCAGGTCGATGCCGGCCTGGCCGGCCAGCCACTGGCACAGCGCCGGCGGGTGCACCCAGCCGGCCTGGGGGTAGAACAGGCCGCCGGCGGGCAGGCCGACACCGGCCTTGTTTTCGGCGTCGCTGCGCTCGAGCGCTAGCAGCAGGTCGCTGGGAAAGGCCGCGGCCAGTTGCGCCTGGCGCTGCCTCTCCTTGGCGTCGAAGGCCAGTTGCAGCACGCCGCAATCGTCCCAGTCGCGGCCGCGCTGCAGGCGTTCGAGCAGCCGCCGGGTATGGCCGAAGCCGCTGACGACCAGCCGCGACAGCGCCGTGCCGTGAGCGGAGAGCTTGAGATAGAGCACGCCCTGGGGATTGCCCGAGGCTTCCTCGGCGATAGCGGCGTGGCGCTCCAGCAGGGTCACGCGCCAGCCGCGGGCGGCCAGGCTGGCGGCCGTGGCGCAACCGGCCAGGCCGGCGCCGATCACCAGGGCCTGGCGCTCGCCTGGTGGCGTCGGCGGGCGAGCGAACCAGGGTTTGCCGCCGGGCGCCACCCCGCCGGGCGCGGCCGCGCCGACAAAGCGTCCCTTGAGCACTTCCCACTTCTTGCCCAGCCCGGGCACCCGTTGCATCTGGAAACCGGCCTGGTTGAGGCCGCGGCGTACGTGGCCGGTGCTGGTGAAGGTGCCGAGGGTGGCCGTGGGGGCGCTCAGCCTGGCCAGTTCGGCGAACAGCTCGGCGGTCCACATCTGCGGGTTCTTGGCCGGGGCGAAGCCATCGAGGAACCAGGCGTCGACGCGGGCATCGAGCTGGCCGAACATCTCCAGGGCGTCGCCGATCAGCAGCGTCAGCATGACCCGGCCGCCGGCCAGCAACAGGCGCTGGAAGCCGGGGTGGATGGCCTGGTACTGCACCAGCAGTTCGTCTGCCAGCGGCGCCAGTTCCGGCCACAAGGCTAGCGCCTGGCGCAGGTCGGCATGGCTCAGCGGGTATTTCTCGACGCTGACGAAATGCAGGCGCGCGCTGGCCGGGGCCTGTTGTTCGAACAATTGCCAGGCGCAGAGGAAGTTCAGCCCGGTACCGAAGCCGGTTTCACCGATCACCAGTTGCGCGTCTTCGTCGAGGGCGGCGAAGCGCGCCGGCAGTTCGTTGTTGGCGAGAAATACGTAGCGGGTTTCTGCCAGGCCGTTGTCCTGGGAGAAGTACACATCGCCGAACAGCCGCGACTGCGGCTGGCCGCGTTCGTCCCAGTCGAGCTGGGCGTGCTGCGTGGCGGGGGCTGGGCTGGGGGTATCGGGCATGGTGGCGACTGGCTTGGACAGACGCGCATTCTAGCCGATCGACCGGTGCGCATTGCACTCCAGGCGCGGACAAATGGCGGGTCTGTCCGCTAGTCTGGTGGGATTCAGGTCAGGGAGCCGCCCATGTTCGAATCCGCCGAGATTGGTCACATCATCGACAAAGCCACCTTCGACGCCGAGGAGCCGGCCCTGCGCGAGGCCCTGCTGGAGGCGCAGTACGAGCTGAAGGCCCAGGGGCGCTTTGCCGTGCTGATTCTGCTTTGCGGCATCGAGGGCGCGGGCAAGGGCGAGACGGTCAAGCTGCTCAATGAATGGATGGATCCACGGCTGATCCAGGTCAGCACCTTCGACCAGCAGACCGACGAGGAACTGGCCCGCCCGCCGGCCTGGCGCTATTGGCGGCAGTTGCCGCCCAAGGGGCGGATCGGCGTGTTCTTCGGCAACTGGTACAGCCAGATCCTTCAGGGGCGGGTGCACAAGCACTTCAAGAACGCGGTGCTCGACCAGGGCGTCGCCAGTGCCGAGCGCCTGGAGCGGATGCTCTGCGATGAGGGCGCGCTGATCTTCAAGTTCTGGTTCCACCTGTCCAAGCAGCAGATGAAGGCGCGCCTGAAGTCCTTGCAGGACGACCCGCTGCACAGCTGGCGGATCAGTCCGCTGGACTGGCAGCAATCGAAGACCTACGACAAGTTCGTGCGCTATGGCGAGCGCGTGCTGCGCCGCAGCAGTCGCGACTATGCGCCCTGGTACGTGATCGAGGGCGTGGACGAGTACTACCGCAGCCTGACGGTCGGGCGCATCCTCCTGGAAGGCTTGCAGGCCGCGCTGGCCAACGGCTCACAGGCGCCGTCGCAGCCTCATGCGGCGCCGCTGAGCCTGAGCCTGGACAAGTGCGGGCTGCTCGACAGCCTGGACATGGAACAGCATCTGGACAAGGAGGACTACCAGGCGCAGTTGATCGCCGAGCAGGCGCGCCTGTCGGGGCTGATGCGCGACAAGCGCATGCGCAGGCACGCCCTGGTCACGGTGTTCGAGGGCAATGACGCCGCCGGCAAGGGCAGCGCCATCCGCCGGGTGGCGGCGGCGCTGGATCCGCGCCAGTACCGCATCGTGCCGGTGGGCGCGCCGACCGACGAGGAGCAGGCCCAGCCCTATCTCTGGCGCTTCTGGCGGCACATCCCGTCGCGCGGCAAGTTCACCCTGTTCGATCGCTCCTGGTATGGGCGGGTGCTGGTCGAGCGCGTCGAGGGCTTCTGCGGCCCCGACGACTGGCTGCGCGCCTACGGCGAGATCAACGATTTCGAGGAGCAGCTGGTCGATGCCGGCGTGGTGGTGGTCAAGTTCTGGCTGGCCATCGACCAGGACACTCAGCTGCAGCGCTTCAAGGCGCGCGAACAGGTTCCCTTCAAGCGTTTCAAGATCACCGAGGACGACTGGCGCAACCGGGAAAAGTGGCCGCAGTACCGCGAGGCGGTGGAGGACATGGTCGACCGCACCAGCACCGAGATCGCGCCCTGGACCCTGGTCGAGGCCAACGACAAGCGCTTCGCCCGGGTCAAGGTGCTGCGCACCATCAACGAGGCGCTGGAGGCGGCCTTCGCCAAGGATTGACCCGGCCGACGATGGTCGCGCATACGGATGATGAATGATCGTCGCGAGGCGAGATTGCCCAGGCTTATGCTTCGTCCCTCTTGAATATCTACGACAACGAGGTGCGTCATGCGTGAAGTGGTGATCGTCGACAGCGTGCGGACTGGCCTGGCCAAATCCTTCCGCGGCAAGTTCAACCAGACCCGCCCGGATGACATGGCGGCCCATTGCGTCAACGCGCTGCTGGCGCGCAACGGCCTGGACCCGGCGCTGGTGGATGACTGCGTGGTCGGCGCCGGCTCCAACGAAGGCGCCCAGGGCATGAACATCGGCCGCAACGTGGCGGTGCTCTCCGGCCTGGGCACCCAGGTGGCGGGCATGACCCTCAACCGCTTCTGCTCCTCGGGCCTGCAGGCCATTGCCATCGCCGCCAACCAGATCGCCTCGGGTTGCAGCGAGGTGATCGTCGCCGGCGGCGTTGAGTCGATCACCATGACCCTCAAGAGCATGAACACCGACAACCTGTTCAACCCGGTCCTGCAGAAGGACCTGCCGGGCATCTACTACCCGATGGGCCAGACCGCCGAGATCGTCGCCCGGCGCTACGCCGTCAGCCGCGAAGCCCAGGACGCCTATGCCCTGCAAAGCCAGCAGCGTACCGCGCGGGCCCAGGCCGAAGGCCTGTTCGACGACGAAATCGTGCCGATGCAGGTCAAGTACCTGGTCGAAGACAAGGCCACAGGCGAGAAGAAACTGGTCGAGGCCGTGGTCGATCGCGACGACTGCAACCGCCCCGACACCACCCTGGACAGCCTGGCCGCGCTCAAGCCGGCCTTCGCCGAGGACGGTTCGGTGACCGCCGGCAACGCCTCGCAGCTGTCCGACGGCGCCTCCATGACTCTGGTGATGAGCCTGGACAAGGCGCTGCAGCTGGGGCTCAAGCCCAAGGCCTACTTCCGCGGCTTCACCGTGGCCGGCTGCGAGCCGGACGAGATGGGCATCGGCCCGGTGTTCTCGGTACCCAAGCTGCTCAAGGCCAAGGGCCTGAACATCGACGACATCGACCTGTGGGAGCTCAACGAAGCCTTCGCCTCGCAGTGCCTGTATGCCCGCGACCGGCTGGAAATCGACAACGAGAAATACAACGTCAACGGCGGTTCGATCTCCATCGGTCACCCGTTCGGCATGACCGGTTCACGCCAGGTCGGCCACCTGGTGCGCGAGCTGCAGCGGCGCAACCTGCGCTACGGCATCGTCACCATGTGCGTGGGCGGCGGCATGGGTGCCACCGGCTTGTTCGAGGCCTATCGCTAACGGTCGGCTGGCCGCAACGAACAAGACCCGCGTTCCAGGCAGTCTGGGGCGCGGGTCTTGGCCTATCTGGAACTCGAGTCAGCGGCTGGGCCGTTGGTAGGGCGAGCTGCCCACTCGCATGCGATGGATGTAGGAGTCGATCTCCCGCTCGGCATCGACGCGCGTGAAGAAGGGGCCTTCGAGGGTGCCTTCGCGGGTGGCGAAGAAATACTGGCCATTGACGGCGCTAACCCTGTCGCTGCGGTAGTGCGTGCCGGGGCTGGGATCGACGCTGCGCTGACCGAACATGGCTATACCTCATACGCTAAGCCGAATGACTTTAGTCTAGCGCCGGGGCGTCGGGGCGTGAGCCTTGGCGACAGATGGTTGTTGCGCGCGTGCTTGTCCCGGCACCTGGCGCCGATCCGGCGGACTGCCTGTAGCGTGGCGCCTGACGGCGGCGTGCCATCGGTACAGTTGCCCTGCATAAGGCCATTGAACTGTGACTGTGTTGCACGCTCGCACGCCTCTAGAATGCGCGTTTTCGGTGCGTGCGCAGCCCATGTCGGGCCGTTGCCGGTGCCGCGCATTCGAGGCCGTCATGCATATTTCTTCCGGTCGCTGGCTTTTCGGCTTGCTGCTCGCGCTGGTCACCGCGGTGCTCTGGGGAGTGCTGCCGATCAAGCTCAAGCAGGTGCTGCAGGTCATGGATCCGGTGACCGTGACCTGGTATCGCCTGCTGGTGGCCGGTTCGATCCTGTTCGTCTATCTGGCGGCCAGCCGGCGTCTGCCGCGGGTGCGGCCGCTGGGGCGCAAGGGTGGCTGGCTGCTTATCCTGGCGATTGCCGGGCTGAGCGCCAACTATGTGCTCTACCTGATCGGCCTGAAGCTGCTCAGCCCGGGCACCACGCAGCTGGTGATCCAGGTCGCGCCCATCCTGTTGCTGGTCGGCAGCCTGTTCGTCTTCCGCGAGCGATTCAGTCTGGGCCAGGGCTTGGGCCTGATGGTGCTGCTGCTGGGGTTCACGCTGTTCTTCAATCAGCGCCTCGATGAACTGCTCTCGTCGCTCAGCGATTACACCGCCGGTGTGCTGATCGTGCTGCTGGCGGCCTTCGTCTGGGCCTTTTACGGGTTGGCGCAGAAGCAGCTGCTGACGGTGTGGAACTCGTTGCAGGTGATGATGGTGATCTACCTGGCCTGCGCCCTGTTGCTGACGCCCTGGGCGCAGCCGCTGCAGGTGCTGCAGCTGAGTCCGCTGCAGGGCTGGTTGCTGCTGGCCTGCTGTTTGAACACCCTGGTGGCCTATGGCGCCTTCGCCGAAGCGCTGGCGCACTGGGAGGCCTCGCGGGTCAGTGCGACCCTGGCGATCACACCGCTGGTGACCTTCGGCTCGGTGGCGCTGGCGGCGACCTGGTGGCCGCAGCATGTGCTGCCCGAACAGATCAACTGGATCGCCTATGTCGGTGCGGCGCTGGTGGTGCTGGGCTCGGCCCTGACGGCGCTCGGGCCCTCGCTGATGGCCGGGCTGCGCGCCCGTCGCGTGCGCCTGGCGGCGCAGCTGTAGGGCGGCTCGCGCCGGCGCCGCCGGGTTGCCCTGCGCGAGCCGGTTGCGGCGGTGCAGTCGCCGGACTCAGGCGCGCGTGCCGAGCGTCGCCGCCCGGCGCAGCCAGCGTTGTCGCTGCGCCTCGTTGGAGGGGCGCACCGGGGCGAATTCGGCCAGGCGTCGGGTCCTGATGCCGCTGAAGCCGAGGATGGTGCGGGTCATCTGGCGATGTGCCGGCGCGCCATAGATCCAGCGGAAGTACCAGGGCGGCGTGTCCAGGGTCACCAGCAGGTCGGCGGTTCGCCCGCTCAGCAGCTTGTCCCACAGCGCCGAGTTGCCGCGGTACTTGAAGGCAAAGCCGGGCAGGAAGACTCGGTCGAAGAAGCCCTTGAGCAGCGCGGGCAGGCCACCCCACCAGACCGGGTAGACCAACACCAGGTGCTCGGCCCAGTGGATATGCCGCTGCGCCTCGAGCAGGTCGGGCTCCAGGCTCTGGCCCTGATCGTAGCCATCGTGCAGGACCGGATCGAACCTCAGTTCGCCCAGGCGCAACTGGCGCACCACATGCCCCTGGGTGCGCGCGCCCTGCAGATAGGCGTCGGCCAGGGCATGGCAGAAGCTGTTGCTCTTGGGCGTGCCGAGGATCATCAGGATGCGCTTGCCGTCACCTTCCAGCGGCGTGGCGCCGCTCTTCGCCTCACTCATCCTCATCGCCCCCGAGCATGTCTTGCGGGCGTACCCAGGCATCGAACTCGGCATCGCTCAGGTAGCCCAGCTGCAGGGCGGCCTCGCGCAGACTGCTGCCTTCGGCGTAGGCCTTCTTGGCGATTTCCGCAGCCTTGTCGTAGCCGATATGCGGGTTGAGCGCGGTGACCAGCATCAGGCCGCGCTCCAGGTGGGCGGCCATCTGCCGGGCGTCCGGTTGCAGACCAGCGATGCAATGCAGCTGGAAGTTGCGGCAGCCATCGGCAAGCAGGCTGATCGACTGCAGCAGGTTGTGGATGATCACCGGCTTGAACACGTTCAGCTGCAGGTGACCCTGGCTCGCGGCGAAACCGATGGTCACGTCGTTGCCGAGCACCTGGCAGGCGAGCATCGACAGCGCTTCGCACTGGGTCGGGTTGACCTTGCCCGGCATGATCGAGCTGCCGGGCTCATTGGCCGGCAACTTGACCTCGGCAAAGCCGGCGCGCGGCCCGGAGCCGAGCAGGCGCAGGTCGTTGGCGATCTTCATCAGGGCCACGGCCAGGGTCTTGAGTGCGCCGGACAGCTGCGCCAGGGCTTCATGCCCGGCCAGCGCGGCGAACTTGTTGGGCGCGCTGACCAGGGGCAGGCCGCTCAGGGCGGCCAGTTCCGCGGCGATGGCGATGGCAAATCCCGGTGGGGAATTGAGCCCGGTACCGACCGCGGTACCGCCCTGGGCCAAGTCGCATACCGCCGGCAGGGCGGCGCGGATGGCCCGTTCGGCGTAGCCGAGCTGGGCGACGAAGGCCGACAGTTCCTGGCCGAAGGTGATCGGCGTGGCGTCCATCAGGTGGGTGCGTCCGGTCTTGACCAGGTGCTCGTGGCGCACCGCCTGTTCGGCCAGGCCGTCGGTCAGCTCGGTGATGGCCGGCAGCAGTTGCTCCTGCACCGCGCGCGCGGCGGCGATGTGCATGGCGGTGGGAAAACAGTCGTTGGAGCTCTGGGCGCGGTTGACGTGGTCGTTGGGGTGTACCGGGCTCTTGCCGCCGCGCGAGCCACCGGCCAGCTCGTTGGCGCGGCCGGCGAGCACCTCGTTGACGTTCATGTTGCTTTGCGTGCCGCTGCCGGTCTGCCAGACCACCAGGGGAAACTGTTCATCGTGCCGGCCGGCCAGCACCTCGTCGGCGGCCTGTTCGATCAGCTGGGCGATGTCGGGCGGCAGCTCGCCGATGCGTCCGTTGACCCGGGCGGCGGCTTTCTTGATCAGGGCCAGGGCGTGCACCACGGCCAGTGGCATGCGCTCGCTGCCGATGGCGAAATTGATCAGCGAACGCTGGGTCTGGGCGCCCCAATAGGCGTCCTCAGGGACGTCGATGGGGCCTAGGCTGTCGGTTTCGGTACGGTTCATGGGAGCTCTCCGGTTCGCTTCAGCAAGTTTAGGCCGCCGAATCCACTCGCAGGTTCCTTTGTGACCAATGCCGCCTGCCCGGCGCCCTGTCGACTACCAGCGTGCCCGGGTCGCGCCCAGCCAGCCGAGGGCCGAATCGACCGGTACTCGCTCGCCGGACGGTCCGCGCAGGACCCCGTTGAAATGGCCGAACCACTGTTGCGTGTCGGCATAGAAGGGCCCCAGGCGCGGACAGGCGTGGTGCAGGTGGCGCGCGCTGAAGCTCAGCTCGACCTGGCCGTCACCTGTGCTCAGGTGCCACTGGGCCGAGGCGTTGCCCGGCGGCTGCTGCTCGATGCTCACTGCGCGGTCCAGGTGCAGCAGCTCGCCGCCGAACCACAGGGCGTTCTCCGACAGGCCGCTGTAGTCGGTCCAGCCGGAACCGAAGTTGCCGGCAATGCCGCCGGGCGCGGCGAAGGCGGCCCGGGTCCAGTGGCTGCGCAGCGGCCAGACGCCGCGGCCGAAGTCCATGGCGGCGAAACTCTGTCCGGGCGGGCAATGATAGCGGCGCTTGCCGAGTTGCACGCTGCCGTTGATGGGCAGGCCGAGCTGGCGGCAGGTGGCGTGGAAGCCGCGTGGCCCGAGTGGTGCCACCAGGTTGACCGAGTCGAGGTGGGCGGGGCGCTGCACGTCCAGGGTGACCTGCAGCGGCTGCCCGCCGATATTGGGCACGTCCAGGGTCAGACGCGCGCGTCCTGGGTGTTCGGCGCAGCGCAACTGCAGGCGCGGGTGATTGAACTGGTGGCTGTGCAGCGGCTGATCTGGCAGCAGGCATCCGCGGCCCAGCAGGCTCAGCTGGCGGTGAGCCACCGCCTGGCCGGTCTCCAGGTCGAGAAAATAGGCGGCCCCGTAGCGAATGTAATCGAGGTCGGCCTGGGTCAGGGAAAGCATCCAGCCCGGCGTGGTGATGCACCAGTGATTCCAGCGCTTGCGTCGGCCGAGATGGCCGTTGATGGTGCAGTCCAGGTGCGGCTGCGGCGACCAGCCGACGGCCTGGGGGTTGAGTCGGCCGCGGGAACCGCACAGGCGGGTCGGCGACTCGGTGAGAGGGTAGGCGAAACTGTTCATTTGACACGTCCGTGTGTGCGCGGCTTGGCGCTGCCGCAGGAGGAAGGCGCAAGCCAGAGTTGCGAACAATCGAGGATGCCCGGGCGTCCAGGCGTCGGCAAGTGCTGGCATTTTGACTCTTATTCAATGGGTGCGCCAGTGGACAACGGTTTTGTGACGCCGGCCACGCCCCCCGGTGCTTGAGTGACGACTGGCCATGGGTCCAGAATAGCGCCCCCGGGCAGGCGCGACGCCTCGCCCTCGCGATGGAGCTTCCCATGCAGCGTCTTTCCGCCCTCTGTGGCGCCATCCTGCTGGCCTGCTGCAGTGCCCAGGTACTGGCCGATGCCGCCAGCCATTCGGCCGACGCGGAGCGCTTCCTGCGCCTGGCGCGTGCGGACAAACTGCTGGTGCCGGTGTACGCCCAGGTGCAGCAGATGTTCGCCCAGCGCTTCGCCGAGAGCGGTGCCCCGGACAGTCAGCGTGCGCTGTTGGAGCGTTATCAGGCCAAAGCCAACGCGGCGCTGGATCGAGCGGTCGGCTGGGAACAGATCAAGCCGGCGATGATCGAGCTGTACACCGACCGCTTCGACGAGCAGGAAATGCGCGAGTTGCTGGCCTTCTATCAGTCTGCCCTGGGGCGTAAGGTGCTGGAGCAAATGCCGCTGCTGACCGCGCAGTCGTCGCAGATGGCCCAGGACAAACTTCAGGCGGCGGTGCCGCAGGTGAACAAGCTGCTGGCGCAGATGAGCGCCGAACTGGGCTCGAACAAGCCGTAACCGGAGTCTTTACCGATGTCGAAACTTGCCAATCTCCAAGCCGCCATGGCGGCGCTTGAGCCGGTGCACCTGGAAGTGCTGGATGAGAGTCACATGCACAGTCGTGGGCTGGAGACCCACTACAAGGCGGTCATCGTCAGCCCGCAGTTCGCCGGGCTCAATGCCGTCAAGCGGCATCAGAAGGTCTATGCGAGCCTGGGCGAACTGATGAGCCAGGTGCATGCGCTGGCGCTGCACACCTATACCCCCGAGGAGTGGGCAGGGCAGGGCGCCGCGCCGGACTCGCCGACCTGCCGGGGCGGCAGCAAGCACGACCATTGAGCCGGCGCCGTCGCGCGCGGGCGTCCGGCGACCGCTGAGTCGATCCGCCTCTACACGCCAGGCGCCAAGAAACGTAAACTGCAGCACGCGCCGGCCCATCGCCGGCGCTGGTGTTTATAGGCCCAGTCCGCCCATTGCGTGGGCGACTACTGAAGGAAAAACCTCCATGACCGACACGATCGTCGTGGCGGCGCTGTACAAATTCGTCTCCCTGCCGGATTACCAAGCGCTGCGCCAACCACTGCTCGACACCCTGCTGACCCATGGCATCAAGGGCACCTTGCTGCTCGCCGAGGAAGGCATCAACGGTACCGTTTCCGGTAGCCGCCAAGGCATCGACGGCCTGCTGGCCTGGTTCGGGCTCGATCCGCGCCTGGCCGATATCGACCACAAGGAATCCTACTGCGACGAGCAGCCGTTCTACCGCACCAAGGTCAAGCTGAAGAAGGAGATCGTCACCCTCGGCGTGCCCGGCGTGGATCCCAATCAGCGGGTCGGCACCTACGTCGAGCCCAAGGACTGGAACGATCTGATCAGCGACCCCGAGGTGTTGCTGATCGACACCCGCAACGACTACGAGGTCGCCATCGGCAGCTTCGAGGGCGCGGTCGATCCGAAGACCAAATCCTTCCGCGAGTTTCCCGAGTACATCAAGGCGCATTTCGATCCGGCCAAGCACAAGAAGGTGGCGATGTTCTGCACCGGTGGCATTCGCTGCGAGAAGGCCTCCAGCTATATGCTCGGCGCCGGTTTCGAGGAAGTCTTCCACCTCAAGGGCGGCATCCTCAAGTACCTGGAAGAAGTGCCTCAGGAACAGACCAGGTGGCGCGGCGACTGCTTCGTCTTCGACAACCGGGTGACGGTGCGTCACGACCTGAGCGAAGGCGATTACGATCAGTGCCACGCCTGCCGCACTCCGGTTTCGGTGGCGGATCGCCAGTCCGAGTTCTACACCCCGGGGGTGAGTTGCCCGCATTGCTGGGATTCGCTGCCGGAGAAGACCCGCGCCGGTGCGCGCGAGCGGCAGAAACAGATCGAACTGGCCAGGGCGCGCAACCTGCCCCATCCGCTGGGCTACAACCCCCGTCAACCCTCCGAGGCCTAAGCATGCACGCGCGCCTGCTCTACGTGATGGACCCGATGTGCTCCTGGTGCTGGGGCTTCGCTCCGGTGATCGAGGCCCTCGCCGAGCAGGCGTCTGCTGCGGGTGTGCCCCTGCAGCTGGTGGTCGGCGGCCTGCGCCGCGATCGCATCGCCATCGATGCGGCGGCGCGGGTGCGCTACCTGGGCTACTGGCAGGCGGTCAATGCCAGCACCGGCCAGCTGTTCAACTTCGAGCAGGGCTTGCCCGAAGGCCTGGTCTACGACACCGAGCCGGCCTGCCGGGCTGTGGTCACCGCCCGCCACCTCGATCCGGACAGTGCCTGGCCACTGGCCAAGCTGATCCAGCAGGCGTTCTACACCGAGGCGGCCGATGTCACCCAGGCCGGCGTGCTGGTGCGGCTCGCCGAGCAGGCCGGGATACCGCGCATCGAGTTCGCCGAGGCCTTCGACAGTCCGGCCATGCAGGCCGCTACCGCTGCCGACTTCACCTGGGTGCAGGATCTGGGCATCGCCGGCTTCCCGACCCTGCTGGCCGAGCGCGATGGGCAACTGGCACTGCTGACCAACGGTTACCAACCGCTGGAGGCGCTGGCGCCCTTGCTGGCACGCTGGCTGGAGCGCGGTGCCCATGCCTGATCGGTTGAGCTGGGCAGAAATCCGTCGCCTGGCCCTGCACCACAGAAAAGCCCTGGTCCTGGCCAACCTGGTCGCGTTGTTCGCCACCCTGTGCAGCGTGCCGATCCCCTTGCTGTTGCCGCTGCTGGTCGACGAGGTGCTGCTGCACGATGGCGACGCGGCGCTGCGGGTGATGGATCATTTCCTTCCCGCCGCCTGGCAAACGGCGGCCGGCTATATCGGCCTGATGCTGGTGCTGACCCTGCTGCTGCGCGGCTCGGCGCTGATCTTCAACGTGCTGCAGGCGCGGCTGTTCGCGCGGCTGTCGAAGGACATCGTCTACCGCATCCGTATCCGCCTGATCGAGCGGCTCAAGCGCATCTCCCTGGGCGAGTACGAGAGCCTCGGCGGCGGCACCGTGAGCACGCACCTGGTCACCGACCTGGACACCCTGGACAAATTCGTCGGCGAGACCCTCAGCCGCTTCCTGGTCGCGGTGCTGACCCTGACCGGCACCTCGGCGATCCTGCTGTGGATGCACTGGCAGCTGGCCCTGCTGATCCTACTGTTCAACCCGTTGGTGATCTACGCCACGGTGCAGTTGGGCAAGCGGGTCAAGCACCTGAAGAAGCTCGAGAACGACAGTACCGGGCGCTTCACCCAGGCGCTCACCGAGACCCTCGAGGCCATCCAGGAGATTCGTGCCAGCAACCGCCAGGGCTACTTCCTCGGCCGCCTCGGTGGGCGGGCGCGAGAAGTGCGCGACCATGCGGTGGCCTCGCAGTGGAAGAGCGATGCGTCGAACCGTGCCAGTGGCCTGTTGTTCCAGTTCGGCATCGACGTGTTCCGCGCCGCGGCCATGCTCACCGTACTGTTTTCCGACCTGTCGATCGGGCAGATGCTCGCGGTGTTCAGCTACCTGTGGTTCATGATCGGCCCGGTCGAGCAGCTGCTCAATCTGCAGTACGCCTTCTATGCCGCCGGCGGTGCGCTGGCACGCATCAACGAGTTGCTGGCGCGCCAGGACGAGCCCCAGCATGCCGGTGGCGCCGACCCCTTCGCCGGGCGTGACACGGTCGGCCTGGAGGTGCGCGGGCTGACCTTTTCCTACAACGACGAGCCGGTGCTGGAGGACCTCGACCTGAGCATCGCCGCCGGCGAGAAGGTGGCCATCGTCGGCGCCAGCGGCGGCGGCAAGAGCACCCTGGTGCAGCTGCTGCTCGGTCTCTACACGCCGCAGGCCGGGACCATCTGGTTCGGCGGGCGCAGCCAGCAGGAGATCGGCCTGGCGACGGTGCGGGAAAACGTCGCCGTGGTATTGCAGCACCCGGCATTGTTCAACGATACGGTGCGCGCCAACCTGTGCATGGGACGGGCGCGCAGCGACGAGGACTGCTGGCGCGCGCTGGAGATTGCCCAGTTGGCCACGACCATACGCATGCTGCCCATGGGCCTGGACAGCATCGTCGGTCGCTCCGGCGTGCGCCTGTCCGGCGGCCAGCGCCAGCGCCTGGCGATTGCCCGCATGGTGCTGGCCGAGCCCAAGGTGGTGATCCTCGACGAGGCCACCTCGGCCCTGGACGCCGCCACCGAGTACGCCCTGCATCAGGCCCTGGGGCAGTTCCTCAACGGTCGCACCACCCTGATCATCGCCCATCGCCTGAGTGCGGTGAAGCAGGCGGACCGGGTGCTGGTGTTCGACGGCGGGCGCATCGCCGAGGACGGCGATCACCAGCGCCTGATCGCCGACGGTGGGCTCTACGCCAAACTCTACGGCCACCTGCAGCACTGAGCCAGGAGGCTCACAGCGGCGCAGCGGACAGTTCGCCTTCGCTCCACCCCTGCAGCTGGCTCAGGCGCGCCTGGCTGGCCGCCAGCTCCTTGTCCAGCGCCTCGTTGTAGTCGCTCAGCCAGCTGCGCGAGCCGGCGATCATGCCGGCCAGGTCGCGCATGCCGTTCTTCAGGGCCAGCAAGCTGTGCTGGTAGCCCTGTTCCTGGGTCAGCAGCATGCTCGCCAGCTGCTGCAGCGCCTGGCCATCGTCGTGGCTCGGGACGGGTGGCGCTGGCAGGCTGGCGGGGCGCGCCTCGAGACGCGCCTGCGCCTGCTGGAGTTCGGCTAGCTGCGCGAGCAGTGACTGCTGGCGTTGCTCCAGGGCATCGAACCGGCTGCTGTCGAATATCTCGGGCTCGGGCCGCATCAGGCTCCAGGTCGACCAGCTGGCGAGGATGACCACCAGCAGCAGCGCCAGCACCCCCAGCGCGATGCGATCGAGGCGGCGATCCTTCTCCAGGTCGTCCAGGCGCTGTTGATCGTTGCTGGTCTGTTGGATGTCGCTGCTCATGGTTCACTCCGGCCGTTCGAGTCGATAGTTTGACGTCAAATGATTGTGGCAGTGTGCCACTGTTTTTCCCGCCCGGGAAAGGCGAGCAGGGCAATCGGGCGGGCGAGGGCGGACCATTCGCGCCTGGACGATGCCTGCGGCAGCTTGACTGGCAGCTTGGCGGTCCGCTTTGGCAAGAAAACGTTACGCCAGGGCGGCCGCCGGGGGTGGGATTTCTACTACTGTTAAGGGTGTAAGCAAAATTTGCCGGCAGGAGCCGGCCGGGGGCTTGGGAGGGCTCTGCAGCGCGCTTGCCCAGCTACTGCGCAGAGGTTGTGATGGGGGCAGTCCACGCCGCTCGAACGCCGGGTCGAGCGGATGTCCACAACAACAACGAGGAGGCGCAATGAACGCCGTGAACAAGATCGAGCAACACAATCCCATCGGCACCGACGGCTTCGAGTTCGTCGAATACACCGCGCCGACGCCCGAGGGCATCGCGCAGCTGCGCGAGCTGTTCACCGCCATGGGCTTCACCGAGACCGCCAAGCACCGCTCCAAGGAAGTCTGGCTGTTCCAGCAGAACGACATCAACTTCGTGCTCAATGGCAGCCCTACCGGCCACGTCCGCGAGTTCGGCCTCAAGCATGGCCCGAGTGCCTGCGCCATGGCGTTCCGGGTCAAGAACGCCGCCCAGGCCGCCGCCTACGTCGAGGCCCAGGGTGCCAAGCTGGTGGGCAGTCATGCCAATTTCGGCGAGCTGAACATCCCCTGTGTCGAGGGTATCGGTGGCTCCCTGCTGTACCTGGTGGACCGCTACGGCGACAAGAGCATCTATGATGTCGACTTCGAGTACATCGAGGGCCGCTCGCCGAACGACAACGCTGTCGGCCTCAAGGAAATCGACCACCTGACCCATAACGTCAAGCGCGGGCAGATGGATGTCTGGTCGAGCTTCTACGAGCGCATCGCCAACTTCCGCGAGATCCGCTATTTCGACATCGAAGGCAAGCTCACCGGCCTGCTCTCGAGGGCGATGACGGCGCCCTGCGGCAAGATCCGCATCCCGATCAACGAGTCGGCGGACGAGAAGTCGCAGATCGAGGAGTTCATCCGTGAGTACCACGGCGAAGGCATCCAGCACATCGCCCTGTCCACCGATGACATCTACGCCACCGTGCGCCAGCTGCGCGCCAACGGCGTGGACTTCATGCACACCCCGGACACCTATTACGAGAAGGTCGACACCCGCGTCGCCGGTCACGGCGAGCCGCTCGATCAGCTGCGCGAGCTGAACATCCTGATCGACGGAGCGCCGGGCGTCGGTACGTCGGGCGACGACGGCATCCTGCTGCAGATCTTCACCAACACGGTGATCGGTCCGATCTTCTTCGAGATCATCCAGCGCAAGGGCAATCAGGGCTTCGGCGAGGGCAACTTCAAGGCGCTGTTCGAGTCGATCGAGGAAGACCAGATCAAGCGCGGTGTGCTCAAGGACGAATGAGCCGAAACCCTCGGGCGGGTCGTGCGCCAGGCCGTACTGGCCGCGGCCGACCCACCCGAGCCAACCGATGTTGAGTCGAGGAGACACCGGCCATGAGCCGTAAATGGATCAGCTTTCCCCTGCGCGAGGGCGAGTGCTCACGCCAGGCGCATTGTGATTTTCCCGAAGGCACCTACGAGCGCGAGATGGGCCGCGAAGGCTTCTTCGGTCCCACCGCGCACCTGCACCACAAGCACCCGCCGACCGGCTGGATCGACTGGCAGGGGCCACTGCGGCCGCATGCCTTCGACTTCAACGATATCGCCAGCGAGCGCGACTGCCCGCTGGAGGCGCCGCTGTGCCTGCACAACAGCGACCTGCGGCTGCGGGTATGGAAGACCCAGGGGGCGATGCGTCACCTGGTGCGCAACGCCGACGGCGACGATCTGCTGTTCATCCACGAGGGCGCGGGGCATTTCTACTGCGACTTCGGCTACCTGGAATACCGCGAAGGCGACTACCTGCTGATTCCGCGGGGCACCGCCTGGCGCATCGAGACTACCGCGCCGACCTTCATGCTGTTGATCGAGAGCAGCGACGGCGCCTACCAGCTGCCGGACAAGGGCCTGCTCGGCCCCCAGGCGATCTTCGATCCGGCGGTACTCGAGCATCCCAAGTTGAATGCCGCCTTCAAGGCCCAGCAGGACGAGAATACCTGGCAGATCCGGATCAAGCGGCGCAACCAGCTGAGCACCGTTACCTACCCGTACAACCCGCTGGATGTGGTCGGCTGGCACGGCGACAACACGGTGGTACGCCTCAACTGGCGCGACATCCGCCCGCTGATGAGCCATCGCTACCACCTGCCGCCCTCGGCGCACACCACCTTCGTGGCCAATGGTTTCGTGATCTGTACCTTCACCCCACGGCCGGTGGAAACCGACCCGGGGGCCCTGAAGGTGCCGTTCTATCACAACAACGACGACTACGACGAAGTGCTGTTCTACCACCGTGGCAACTTCTTCAGTCGCGACAACATCGAGGCGGGGATGGTCACCCTGCACCCCTGCGGCTTCCCCCACGGCCCGCATCCCAAGGCGCTGAAGAAGAGCCTGGAGGCGCCGGCCAGCTTCGTCGACGAGGTGGCTGTGATGATCGACACTCGCCGCGCCCTGGAAGTGGGCGAGGCGGCGGCGGCGGTGGATGTACCCGAGTACGTGAACTCCTGGCGCGCGCCGGGAAAAGCCTGATCAGCGCAACTTACGGAAATTCTCTATGAAACTCGCTTCTTTGAATCAAGGCCGTGACGGCGTGCTGGTCGTGGTCTCCCGCGACCTGTCCCGCGCGGTGACGGTGCCGACGATTGCCGCCACCCTGCAGGCGGCGCTGGACGACTGGGCGATCAAGCGCCCTCAGCTGGAGGCGGTCTACCAGCGCCTCAACGAGGGGACGCAGGAGGGCGCCTTCGCCTTCGACCAGGGCGCCTGCCACAGTCCGTTGCCGCGCGCCTACCACTGGGCCGACGGCAGCGCCTACGTCAACCATGTTGAGCTGGTGCGCAAGGCCCGTGGCGCCGAGATGCCGGAAAGCTTCTGGCACGATCCGCTGATGTACCAGGGCGGCGCCGACAGCTTCATCGCCCCGCAGGCGCCAATTCGCCTCGCTGACGAGGCCTGGGGCATCGACCTGGAAGCCGAGCTGGCGGTGATCAGCGACGATGTGCCCATGGGCGTCAGCGCCGCCGAGGCGGCCGAGCACATCCAGTTGCTGATGCTGGTCAACGACGTGTCGCTGCGCAACCTGATCCCCGGCGAGCTGGCCAAGGGCTTCGGTTTCTACCAGAGCAAGCCGTCCTCGAGCTTCTCGCCGGTGGCGATCACCCCGGACGAGCTGGGCGATTGCTGGAAGGAGGGCAAGGTGCACCGGCCGCTGGTGTCGCGGATCAATGGCGAGCTGTTCGGCCAGCCCGATGCCGGCACCGACATGACCTTCAACTTCCCGACCCTGCTGGCCCATGCCGCCAAGACCCGGCCGCTCGGCGCCGGCACCATCATCGGCTCCGGCACCGTGTCCAACTACGACCGCAGTGCCGGCTCTTCCTGCCTGGCGGAGAAGCGCATGCTCGAGATCATCGAGCAGGGCGAGGCCCAGACCCCCTTCCTCAGGTTCGGCGACCGGGTGCGCATCGAGATGTTCGATGCCCAGGGCCAGAGCCTGTTCGGCGCCATCGACCAGGTGGTGGAGCGCTATGAGCGCTGACTTGCAGCTATACGGCTACTGGCGCTCCAGTGCCGCCTACCGGGTGCGCATCGCCCTCAACCTCAAGGGCCTGGCCTACAGCCAGGTGCCGGTGCACCTGGTCAAGGACGGCGGCCAGCAGCATTCGGCCGAGTACCAGGCGCTAAACCCGCAACAACTGGTGCCGTTGATGGTGGACCAGGGCAATGGCGGGGTGCGCATTGCCCAGTCCATCGCCATTCTCGAATACCTCGAGGAGGTCTTCCCGGTGCCGGCCATCTTGCCGGCCGACCCGGTGCAGCGCGCCCAGGTGCGGGCCCTGGCGCTGCATATCGCCTGCGACTTGCACCCGCTGAACAACCTGCGGGTGTTGCAGTACCTGAGCGGCGAGCTGGGCGCGAGCGATGCGGCCAAGGACGCCTGGTACCGGCATTGGCTGCACAGCGGCCTGGCAGCGGTGGAGCAAGGCCTGGCGGTGTTCGAGGGGCGCCTGTCGCTGGGTGGGCGCCCGGGCTACCTGGAAGCCTGCCTGATCCCGCAGCTGTACAACGCCCGGCGCTTCAACTGCGATCTCGCCGCCTACCCGCGTATTCTGGCCATGGAGGCCGCGAGCCAGGGCTTCGACGCCTTCGCATTGGCGGCGCCGGAGGCGCAGGCGGACGCCGTTTAAGCGCCATGGCACAAGGTTGACGCTGTATAGAGGGCGCCCGGCCGCAAACCGTGCGCCTTTTTTCTACGTGCCAGGCGCTGGTGGATGTCCGCCACGGGGTGGCGACATTCCGCCGTTGGCTGGTGCTTGAAGAACACCCGCCGCCTTGCCCCAGTCCGTCAGCGAGGACGCCGATCGCCGTTATCCGGCCACACTTAGCCCCGACAACTGCGGCGTCCGAGCGCGCTTGAGTCGTCGCCGTGTTGAGCGCCGGCCTCAGGTATCGGCCAGCGCCGCCGATGCTAGTGGAACAGACTCGATAGATTGGTACAGGTATTGCCTCGAACGGCTAGCTGCAATCGAGCCCTGCATTGCTGCCCTTGCGCCGGCTGGCGTGCCGAATAACAAGAGTGGAGTCGTATCCCATGTCACTATCTGCCGCCCACCTGTTCACCGACCTGGCCGTTGGCAAGAAACTGCTGTGTGGCTTCGGCCTGGTTCTGCTGTTGACCGTCGCCGTGGCTAGCGGCGGCTTTCTGGCCGTGCAGACGGTATCGCAGGGGCATGACCAGGTTGGCCGCTTGTCGGCGATCGGTGCGCAGATTCTCCAGGCCAGCCGCTTCGAGCGCGATTTTGCCCTGAGTCGCACGCCGGAGAGCGCCGAGCGCATGCGCACCCAGCTCGGCAGCGCCCGGGAACTGCTGAGCGAGCAGGTTCGACAGGCTGGTGCAGCGAACAAGGCGCACCTGCAGCTCATGGAGCAGGCGATGCTGGACTATCAGAAGCAGTTCGACGATTTCGTTCGGCTGCAGGCCAGGGCCCTCGAGGCCCGCGAGCAGATGAGCGCGGCGGCGGCGGAGGCGCGTAACCAGTTCGAAGGCGTCGAACTGGATATGTATGACGCGGTGCGCGAACTGCGCCTGCAAGGCGACAAGCTGCGCGGCAGTGATCCGCTGACCCTGGCGGAAACGGCGTCCGGCTTGATCAAGCGGATGCTCGATCTGCGCGGTTACGAAAGCCTCTACATCATCGATGGCTCGAGCGAGGCATTGGAGGAGTGGGGCTCCGTCAGCAGCGACCTGCAAAACACTGCCACCAGCCTGAAAATCTGGCTCAACGAGGATCAGCAAAGCGCCGTCGATGTCGCCTTGCAGGCATTGACGGCCTATCAGCAGGCCTTTGCCGGTTACCAGCAGCTGCGTGGACAGAGCCAGGCCAGCGAGGCGCAGATGCTCGCGCAGGCCCAGCAGGTGTTGGATCTGGCCGAGCAGGCTCAGGTCGGTAAAGAACAGCAGATGGCAGATGAAAGCCAGCGCGAGCTGATCTTCCTCGGCGTCATGGGGATCAGTGCCCTGGTGCTCGGGCTCTGCGCCGCACTGCTGATCTCTCGTTCGATCGTCGCTCCCCTGCGCCAGAGCGTGACCTTTGCCCAGCGCATCGCCGCAGGCGACCTGAGCCAGGATCTGCCACTGCAACGCAAGGACGAACTGGGGCAGTTGATGGCGGCCCTGCAGGGCATGACCGGCAGCCTGCGCGATCTGGTAGGGCGCATTGGTGGCGGTGTCGGCCAGATCGCCACGGCGGCCGAGCAGCTGTCGGCGATCACCGCGCAGACCAGTGCCGGGGTGCAGAGCCAGAAGATGGAAACCGAGCAGACCGCCACCGCCATGCACCAGATGGCCGCCACCGTGCAGGAGGTCGCGCAGAATGCCGAGCAGGCCTCGGTTGCCGCGCGCGAGGCCGATCGTGAGGCGCAGCAGGGCAACCAGGTGGTGCAGCAGGCGGTTGAGCAGATCGACCGTCTGGCGATCGGAGTGGACCAGTCGGCCGAGGCGATCCAGGCATTGAATCAGGAGAGCGAGCGTATCGGCGGTGTGCTCGAGGTGATCCGTAGCGTCGCCGAGCAGACCAATTTGCTGGCCTTGAACGCGGCCATCGAGGCGGCGCGGGCTGGCGATCAGGGCCGCGGATTCGCCGTGGTCGCCGACGAGGTGCGCGCCCTGGCGCGGCGCACCCACGACTCGACCGAGGAAATCGAAGGGCTGATCGCCAGCCTGCAGCGCATGGCCAGGGGCGCGGTGGAGCAGATGGACAGCAGCCGCAGCCTGACTCAGCGTACCGTCGACCTGGCGGGCCAGGCCGGCGATGCTTTGCGGCGCATCACCCAGGCGGTGAGCACCATCGAGCAGATGAATCAGCAGATCGCCGCCGCCGCCGAAGAGCAGAGCGCGGTGGCGGAAACCATCAGCGAGAGCGTGACCCGGGTGCGCGATATCGGCGAGCAGAGCGCCGCCTCCAGTCAGCAGACCGCGACCTCCAGCGCCGAGCTGGCGCGCCTGGGTAGCGAGCTGCAGGGCCTGGTGGCGCAGTTTCGCACCTAGGCGGTCGAGTAGCGTTGCCGGCGCTGCCTAGCACTGCTCGCGCTCGTTGCCGCAGGCGGGCTGCGTGGCGCCGAGCATAGGCGGCCCCAGCTGGCTGGCCCAGGCCAGCAGGGGCACTTCGACCTGGGGATGCCAGATGCGCTGCCAGAGCAGCTGCAGGCGTTGCAGCTCGACCCGCTCCAGCGGCCAGCGATCGACCTGCTGATTGAGCTGCCAGGCGCCGTCGCGGCGCACCGCGAAATCGAAGCGGAACGGGTGGGTGCCGGTCATGCCCAGGCGCAGGTCGGTCACCACCAGGTGCTCGTCGATCAGGTCGTAGCGCAGCACGCCATTGGTGAACCAGGCCAGGCGTTGATGCGCCGGCGAACCGGCCAGCACCTGTGCCAGCGCCGTGCCACGCGGCAGGCGGCTGAGTTTGGGCGGCTGGGTGTCGAACCAGCCGGCCAGCGCCTCGTGGTAGTAGTCGCCGTCGAGCACTATCACTCGCCAGAGCAGGCTGTTGAACGGCGTCGGCGTGCTGAACAGGGCCTGGGCCTGAATGCCTTGCTCGGCCAGCTGTGCCTCCACGCGTCGCTCGGCCATGGCTTTACCGGCCAGGGTCGAGGCCAGGTAGAGGGTCGACAGGGCCAGGGCCAGGTGCGGCAGCCTGGCGGTTCTGTCGTGCAGGCCAAAGACCAGACCGAGCAACACGGCGATCAGCAGGGGCAGGGTGTACAGCGGGTCGATGATGAACACGCTGGACAGTGCCGTCGGTACCGGGGTCAATGGCCAGAACAGCTGAGTGCCATAACTGGTGAAACTGTCCAGCAGCGGGTGGGTCAGCAGCACCAGCGCCAGGGTGGCGAACAGCCGTTGCGTCGTATAGCCGGGGTGCGGGCGAAAGCGTCGAGTCAGCCAGGTCAGCACCACTGCCACGCCGAACAGGACGAACAGCGAATGACTGAAGCCGCGGTGATAGGTCATCTGCGCCACGGCGTCGCCATAGTCGATGACCACGTCCAGGTCGGGCAGAGTGCCGAGCAGGGCGCCGTACAGCAGCGCCTTGCGGCCCTGCCAGCGGCCGAGCATGGCGCCCTGCAGCGTCGCGCCGAGCGCCGCCTGTGTAATCGAATCCATCGCCTTGCAATCCGTCGAGCAGGAGCAATAACGGTACACCCTGAGTCGCCCGGGCGGCTGCCCGGAAATTCAAACCAAAGGTTTCAACCGCCGGGGCGGGAGTCAGGACGCAAGGTGGCTGATGGCAGCTGGCCTGGTCGTATTGGCGGGCCGTCGCGGCTGTTCCTGGTGCCAGGCGACCAGGGCCTGCAGGGGCATGGGCCGGCCATACCAGTAGCCCTGGGCGTGATCGCTGCCCAGGGCGAGCACCTGGCGGGCATCCTGCTCATCCTCGATACCTTCGCAGGTCACCTTGAAACTGAAGGTATGGCACAGCTCGATGATGCTGCGCACCACGCTTTGCAGTTGCCGGTTGTGACCGATGCCTTGGATAAAGGCCTTGTCGATCTTGATCCGCTGTACGCGCAGTTCGCGTAGATAGGACAGCGACGAGTAGCCGGTGCCGAAGTCGTCGAGGGCCACCTCGATGCCCTGATCGTTGAGTTGGCGCAGGATCTTCGAGCCGTCCTGGAAGTTGGCGATGGAGATCGATTCGGTCATTTCCACCAGCAGCTGGCTGGCGAGAATAGGTGCGTCGGCCAGCCATTGGCCCAGTTCCTCCGCCAGGCTCAGGCTGAACTGCGAGGCGGAGATGTTGATCGAGAAATACAGCGAACTGCGCAGGCTGTGCGGCAGGGTCAGCAGGTCCTGCTTGAGCTGGCACAGGACCCACTGGCCCAGCGCCGGGCCCAGTTGATTGTTCTCGGCCAGTTCCACCACTTCCAGTGGGGGCACGTAGCCGAGCCCGGGATGCTGCCAGCGCAGCAATACCTCGACCCCCGGCCTGGCGCCGCTCAGGTCGACGATCGGCTGGTAGTGCAGGCACAGGCCCGAGCCCGACGGAGTGGCCAGGGCGCGCTTGAGATCGCCCAGCAGGTTCTGGCTGCGCAGGTAGCGGCTGCTGATGGCCTCACTGAATACCTCGATGCCCTTGTTCTTCTTCAGCCCCAGTTCGCGCAGGGCGAGGGTGGCGCAGTAGTAGAGCTGCTGCAGGTCGAGGCTGCTGTCGGGGTTGTGGCTCAGGCCGATCCGGGTGGCCACCTGGAAGGGGTGCTTGTCGTTCTGGAAGTCGAAGGTCAGAGCATAGCTGAGACTGTTCAGGGTGCCGAGGACCAGTTCTTCGGGAAATGCCTGGGGAAAGGTCATGACGAACTCATCGCCGGCCATCCGGGCGACGAAGCTGTCCTTGGGCTTGAGGCGCTCGAGGGTTTCGCCAACCCGGCTGAGCAGTCGGTCACCGGCCTCATGGCTGATGTGCTCGTTGAGCGCGCGAAAGTTGCTCAGCTCGATCACTGCCAGGGCTCGGTAGTCGGCTGGGCTCGAGCTGTTCTGCCGGGCCTGAAAGCTGTTGCGGTTGGGCAGGTTGGTCAGCGCATCGACGCGCGCCATGAGCCGGTTCTTGCGTGCCTCCTGGTACAGCAGCAGGCTGAGACCGCCGCCGCAAAACAGCAGGCCGAGCAGGAGGATTTGATTGAGACGCAGGTTGTCGCGCAGGTCGTCGGCGATGCGCGCCGCTTGCGGCCCGGTGAAGTTGTTGATGATCAGCTGGTGGATCGGTTGCTGGTAGCGCTGGTAGCGCGCGATCAGTGGGTCGATCGTCGGTCCCGGCTGCAGCCCCGGGCCGAGCAGCAGGCGCTCATCGCCGCGCAGCTGCTCGAACAGTTCGGTGACCAGGGCCTGGGCATTGAAGCGTTGGCGAATCGGTCGGTTTTCCTCGCCGGTGAGAAAGACCTCGAGGCGACTCCAGAGCAGCTCGAAGTCCAGCCGCAGCTCTTCGCGCGTGGCGCCGCCGGCCCGGTACAAGCGCAGGCTGTTGACGAAACGCTGGTGCTCGAATTCCAGTTGCGCGAGCGACCAGGCCGATATCTGGATACGGGTGGAGGCGATGTGGGTATTGCGCTGGTTGTAGATCAGCGAAGTGCCAATGCCGACGGCAAAGCCCAGGGTCACCAAGGCGAGAAATGCGTAGCGCAGCCGATGCATGGGCAATTACCGGCCGACCTGCAGGGTTTTCAGTTGCCAGACCATGGCCTGCTGGTGCTCTTCCTTGCGCAGCTCGGGGTAGTCGCTCAAGGGGTAGATGATCCAGATGGGGCCCTTGTCGCGCACGCTCATCGGTTGGCCATTCTTGTGGGTCGCCAGGATCACCGGGTATTGCCGGGCAGCCTCGAGGCTGAAGCGGGTGGCATAGTCGTTCAGTGCCGTTGCCTGGAGCCAGTCGCCGCTGGCCCCCAGCTGCTCGATCAGCACGCTGAGCCTGGGGCCGCGGTAGCTGTCCTGCTGGCCGGTCCAGGGAGTCAGGGTGCTGACCTCGGTTTGCGGCAGTGCGTCCAGGCGCTGCAGGTCGAACAGTGCCTGGCCCGTGGGGCAGCAGCCCAGCTCGCCGGTCACCGTGAGGATCACCGGTTGCGCGGGTGGGTCCTGCCAGCTGTCGTTGGCGACGGCGTCGAGAGTGAACAGCAAAGAGCAGAGCGCAGGGGCGAGCAGGCAGCGATGGAAGGGCATGGCAAATGACCGCGGAGCTTCGGGCTATGCGGCGAACGACTGTCTGCATGCCCGTTTCTTATTTTGCGTGTCGCACTCCGGCGGACACATTTCGCCGCAGTGTACGGTCTGGACCAAGCGGCTGCCAAGCCGCTGGTTGCCATCGTAGCGGCCAGCGCCGGGGCTGCCCGCTCGGGGGGGGCGCGGACCGGGATCGGCGCCCGGCGCGCGACGGGACGGGCGAGTGACCCATGCAGCTGGCCGGGCCTGGGTATATCCTAGGGCCACATTCCTGCCGAAGCGCTTGCCATGCTGGTGATTTCCAACAGCGTCCATCTGCCCGACGATGAAGTCGAGCTGACCGCCATCCGCGCCCAGGGCGCCGGCGGGCAGAACGTCAACAAGGTGTCCAGCGCGGTGCACCTGCGTTTCGACAGCCAGGCCTCGTCGCTGCCGCCCTTCTACAAGGAGCGTTTGCTGGCGTTGCGCGACAGCCGTATCACCGCGGACGGCGTGGTCATCATCAAGGCGCAGCAATACCGTACCCAGGAGCAGAACCGCGCCGATGCGCTGGAGCGTCTGGCTGGACTGATCCGCGAGGCCGGCAAGACCGAGAAGGCCCGCCGCCCGACCAAGCCGACCCTGGGCTCGAAGCGCCGTCGCCTGGATGGCAAGAGCAAGCGTGGGGCGATCAAGGCCGGCCGCGGCCGGGTGGACTTCTGAGGCCGGCGGCGCTGCGGGGCCGTGGCATGGCCGAGAGCATTTCCTGGCGCACCTGGAGCATCAGCTGACAGGCCACCGGCAGTGCCTGGCGGGCCATGCCGACGGCCGCCAGTGGCAGGCGAAGCTGCCAGCGCCTGCGGTCCGCCTCAGACCCGGAAGAAGCTGACCTTGGTTTGCAGCCGGTCGGCCAGGGTGGCCAGTTCGCGGCTGGAGGACGCCACCTGATCGGAGCCGGCCGAGGTTTCCACTGTGGCATCGTGAATCCGGCTGATGTTCTTGTTGACCTCCTCGGCAACCGCGCTCTGCTGTTCGGAGGCGCTGGCGATCTGCGCATTCATGTCGTTGATCGCGCCGACCTCGTGGCGGATCTTGCTCAGCGCCTGTTCGGCCAGGTTGGTCTGGGCCACGGTCTGTTGCGCCAGGCTGCGGCTCTGGCGCATCACCTCGGCGGCCTTGCCGGCCCCGTCCTGCAGCTTGATGATCATGCCGCGGATTTCCTGGGTCGACTGCTGGGTACGGGTGGCCAGGGAACGGACTTCGTCGGCCACCACGGCAAAGCCGCGGCCGTGTTCGCCGGCGCGGGCCGCCTCGATGGCGGCGTTGAGCGCCAGCAGGTTGGTCTGCTCGGCGATCGAGGTAATCACCGCGATGATGGTCTCTATCGCCTCGCTGTCTTGGGAGACCTGCTGGACGGTATCGGCGGCGCTCTCAAGCGTGCGCGCCAGTTCCTGGATGGCGTTGGCGGTCTGGCCAACCAGGCGATTGCCGGTTTCCACTTCGACATCGGCATTGCGGGTCGCCGCGGCGGCGCTGGCTGCATAGCTGGCCACCTCGCTGACGGTCGCCGCCATCTGGTTGATCGCCGCGGCCATCTGCTGCGCCTCGCCCGATTGCAGGCGAATCTGCTGGTTGTTGTTCTGCGAGGTGCCGAGCAACTGGTTTGACGAGTGGGTCAGCTCTGCGGCCGCCGATCGTACCTGGACGATGGTGTCGGCCAGGTGCTTGAGCATGGTGTGCACCGCCCCCATGACGCTATCGGGGTGACGGGTGGCGACGCTCAGGTTCAGTTCGCCATCGGCCAGGCGGCGGATGATCCGGGCCACTTCGTGGGGCTCGGCACCCAGGATGGATTTGATCTTCTTGATGATCAGCAACGACACCGCCACGCTCAGCAGCACGGCTAGGGCGGTGACCAGCAGGATCAGCAGCTGAAAGCCCCCCGCGGCGTCACGCACCTGCCTGATGCCCTTACCTATCGCCGCTTCCTGGTAGTCGATGAAGGCGTTGACCGCCTTGAGCCATTGGCTGTAGTCGGGTGCGACCTGGCTCAGTAGCAGGGCCTGAGCGCCTTCGATGTCACCGCTCCGACGCAGCGCCAGCAGCTGTTCGGTGGCCGCCAGGGTCGAGACCTCGATGGCCTTGATTGCACCGAGCAGGCGCATCTCTTCGGTCGTTGCGCCGTTTTCCGCCAGCAATTGGTCCATGGGACTGGCCGAGGCCTGGTAGAAGGCCTCGAGGCGCTCGATCTCGTTCAGGTGCCCACGCAGTGCGAGGTCGTCGCGCACCAGCACCGCGTCGCGAATGGCGATGGCCCGGTCGTGCACGCTGCCGCGAAAGTTGATCGCATAGCGCTGCTTGGTCGCGGCCCCGTCGCTGATTTCGGTCAGCGTACGGTCGATGAGGCCGACCCGATTAATGCCGATCAGCGCGACTAAGATCATCAGGGTGGCGATCAGGCCGAATCCCAGACCCAGGCGCTGGGCAATGCTGAGTTGATTAGGCATTGGAGGGTTCCTGTGCGAGGCAAGACGGTAACTGGAGGCTCGACAGAGCCTTTGCGCTGCCTAATCTACACCTCTACAAAACTTGTACAACATATATTTAATGTATAGCGTATGGGCGTCGCCCGAACGGCAAGGGCCGC
The DNA here is from genome assembly GCF_041027545.1 of Pseudomonas zhanjiangensis. Classification (NCBI taxonomy): domain Bacteria; kingdom Pseudomonadati; phylum Pseudomonadota; class Gammaproteobacteria; order Pseudomonadales; family Pseudomonadaceae; genus Pseudomonas; species Pseudomonas zhanjiangensis. Next base: position 174,583 of record NZ_JBFTEG010000005.1, read on the forward strand.
GTCGGGCAAGCGAGGCCGGCCGCGGCCGCTTCAGGTCTGTGGCACGGCCGAGAGCATTTCCTGGCGCGCCTGGAGCGTCACCTGATAGGCCGACGTCAGCGCCAGGCTGGCCATGCCGAAGGCCACCAGCAGGTCCGGCCAGGCGCTTCCCGTGCCGAACACCCCGAGGGCGGCCAGCAGCACGGCGATATTGCCCAGGGCATCGTTGCGCGTGCACAGCCAGACGCTGCGCATGTTGCTGTCGCCGTCGCGGTAGGCATACAGCAAGGCGGCCACGCCCAGGTTGGCGAACAGGGCCAACAGGCCCACGCTGCCCATGGTCGGGGCATCGGGAAGCGTCTGGTTCATCAGCTGCCAGAGGGCGGTGGCGAGTACGCCGAGGGCGAAGGCGAGCATCGACAGCGCCTTGAACAGCGAGGCCCTGGCGCGGGCGACGACGCCCATGCCGAGCACCCAGAGGCTGATGGCATAGTTGCCGGCGTCACCGAGGAAATCCAGCGAGTCGGCCAGCAGCGAAGTCGAGCCGGCGTGGGCGCCGGCGGCCATCTCCACGACAAACATGCCGAGGTTGACCGCCAGGGCGATCCACAGGATGCGCCGGTAGCGTGACGAGGGACGGGTGGGTTGGCTGTTGCAGCAGTGACCGGCCATGGGCTTTCTCCTTGAGGGTTTGCGCTGTACGCTAAACCCTGTAGTCGCTACGGAGTCAAGCCATGGCTAAGGCCTTTACCATCGGTGCGCTGAGCCGCGAGAGCGGGGTCAATCTGGAAACCATTCGCTTCTATGAGCGTAGCGGCTTGCTGCCCGAGCCCCTGCGCAGTGCGTCCGGCTATCGCCATTACCAGGCGATCGACGTGCGCCGGCTGCGCTTCATTCGCCGGGGCCGCGAGCTGGGCTTCAGCCTGGAGGAGATCAAGGCGCTGCTGGCCCTGGCCGGTGAGCCGCACAGCCCCTGTGCGCAAGCCGACCGCCTGGTGCACGAACACCTGCAGGCCATCGAGGCGCGCATTCAGGATCTGCAGCGGATGAAGGCCGAACTGAGCAAGCTGGCCGGCTGCGACAGCCAACAGGCCGAGCACTGCTGCCTGCTGGAGGCGCTGGACAGTCGTGAGTGCTGCAGCGCCGGCGATGCCCGGCCGTCCTAGCGGTTGTAGCCGTAATGCCGGGCAATCAGCTGGTCGAAGGCCAGCACGCCCGGGCCCCTGGCCGCCAGCAGCAGGAGCACGGCGGCCCAGACCCCGTGGGTCGGGTAGGCGCCGGGATAGACCAGCAACTGAATGACCAGGGTCATGCCGAGCAGGGCCAGGGCGGAGAAGCGCGTGGCCAGGCCGAGCAGGATCAGCAGCGGGAAGAAGTGCTCGCTGAAGGCGGCCAGTTGCGCGGCCAGTTCCGGCGGCAGCAGCGGCAGTTGGTACTCGTACTCGAACAGCGGCACGGCGGAGGCCGATAGCCTAGGCATGCCCAGTTCGAAGGTGCCGGAGACGATGTCGATGGCCAGGCCTTCGACCTTGGTTTGCCCCGATTTCCAGAAGGTCGCGGCAATCGCGAAGCGGCCGATGAAGGCGATCAGGCTGTAGGGGATCAGCTTGCACAGGTCGACGGCCTGGGCGATCAGGCGCGCCGGCAGGCTGGCGTGGGACAGGGGGCTATCGTGGCTCATGGCAGTGGCCTTCGGTTGATGCGTACGCACAATGGGTAATGGCCCCGGCCCGCAGCAGGTGGGCCAGGCAGCGGCCGAGGTCGAATTGCGGGTCGAGTTCATGGGCCTGTTGCGCGGCTTGCGCCAGCGCCAGGCCTTGTTCCAGGCCGTGAATGAACAGGCTGTCGCTGCTGGCGATACCAATCACCTCGACGTGCAGACCATTGCGCAGGACCAGGGCGCTCTGCGCCTGGTAGGGGTCGACCTGAGCGATCTGCAACGCGCCCTGGTGGGCGGCCCACAGCGAGACCACGGCGAATCTGGAGTCGAGCAGGCCGAGGGCCGGTTGCAGTTGCAGCTGCAACTGGCCGAGGCGATCCGGCGTCGCCAGTGCGGTGGCCAGGGTGTCGCTCGCCAGGGGTGCCGTGTCGGCGGCCTGGTAGGCGCGAATGCGCAGCCACTCCAGGCGTGCCACGTCGGCCAGGTAGGGCAGGCTGGCGGCGGGGCCGAAGCCCTGGATGAAGTCGCCCAGGCCGGCACCGTACTCGCCCAGCACCCGGGTGCGCGGCGGCGAGTGGCGGACGAAGACGGCGGCCATGGCGCGAAAGAACTCCTCGCCCACCAGTTGCTGCACCACCGGAAAACTGTCGGCCAGGGCGTCGATCAGCGAACTCAGCACGTTGTTGCGGTAGACGCTGAAGCGCGCGCTCGGGTCCGAGCCGTTCCAGCTGGTCAGCTGTGCCGGGCAATCCCGCTCGGGGTCGAGCAGGGCGGCGACGAATTCGCCTTGGCTGTTCATGCGCGGGCCTGCTGCCGGGTCGCGACGCCGTCGAGCAGGGCCTGTGCCTGCTGCGCTTCGTCCACCAGCACCGCCAGGGCGGGAATGTCGTTGTCCCGCTCGAGCAGGGTCGGGGTCGGGCCGAGCGCCTGCAGCAGCTCGGCGTAGAGCTGCCACACGGCGGTGTCCACCGGCGCGCCGTGGTTGTCGATCAGCAATCGGTCGCCCGCCGCATCGCGCTGTTCGGCGAAGCCAGCGAGGTGGATCTCGCCGACGGCGTGCAGGGGCAGGGCCTGCAGGTAGGTGCGCGCATCCCAGTGGTGGTTGATGCTGGAGACATAGGCATTGTTGACGTCCAGCAGCAGGCCGCAACCGGTGCGACGCACCACCTCGCCGATGAACGCGGCCTCGTCCATGGTCGAACCGGCGAACTGCAGGTAGCTGGCCGGGTTTTCCAGCAACAGCTGGCGCTGCAGGCGGCTCTGCACCAAGTCGATGTGCGCGCAGACGCGCTCGAGGGTGGCGGCGTCATAGGCCAGCGGCAGCAGGTCGTTGAGAAACAACTCGCCATGGCTCGACCAGGCCAGGTGTTCGGAGAAAGATTCGGGCTGGTAGCGCTGCAGCAGTGCGGCGATGCGCTCCAGGTGATCGCGGTCGAGGGGTTCCTGCGCGCCTATCGACAGGCCGACCCCGTGGATCGACAGCGGATAGCGCTCGCGGATCAGCCCGAGGTAGTGGTGGCTGGGGCCGCCGGCCATCAGGTAGTTTTCCGCATGCACCTCGAAGAAGCCGACCGCGGGCTCGCCGTCGAGGACCTGCTGGAAGTGTTGCGGCTTCAGGCCGATGCCGGCCCGGCTGGGAAGCCGGGCGTCGGCCGCGGGGGCGCGGAGGCCGAGGTCGTGGGCTGCATGATTGCTCATCATCCGGGCTCCGGCGCCGTTCGCTCAGGACTGCTTCACTTCTTCGAAGGCTTCGAGTTGGCCGAAGCCGGTCGGCGAAGTCGGCGAAGCGGTCTGCTCGCAGGTGCCCTTGGGCACGAATTTCCAGGAGTTGCCCTGATAATCGATCTTCGAGGTGCCGGCACAGGTGGTGCCGGGCCCGGCGGCGCAGTCGTTCTTGCCCTGCATGGCGACGCCGAAGCATTTCTCGTTGTCCGCGGCCTGGGCGGTGAGCGGCGCGCTGGAGAGGGCCAGGGCGGTACCCAGGGCGAGCGCCAGGCTGGCGGCGGAAACGGTCAGGGTGGCGGTATCTTTCATGGTGGGTTGCTCCATTGCGGTGATTGGATCAGGCGAGCGGCGTTCGAGTTGCCGTTCTTACCGCTACAGACTAGGCAAAACAGGTGTTGTTACAACGCGGGAGCGAAAAAATCGCGCGGAACCGTCGGGCCGCGATTGGCTGGCAGGCGCCGCCCGCTCGGGCGCCGAGGGCCGCTCCGGAACCTAGCGGCGGCCTTGCAGGTAGCTGTCGTAGTCCGGGATGCGGTAGTCGTGGGCCTGCTCCATCAGGGTGCTGGCGAGCAGGTAGTCGGCGCTGCTTTCGTTGCAGGCTACCGGGATGTTCCACACCGCGGCGACCCGCAGCAGCGCCTTGATGTCGGGGTCGTGGGGCTGCGGCTCGAAGGGGTCCCAGAAGAACACCAGCATGTCGACCCGGCGCTCGGCGATGCGCGCGCCCAGTTGCTGGTCGCCGCCCAGCGGGCCGCTGATCATGCTCTCGATCGGCAGTTGCAGGCGCTGGCCGAGCAGCTGGCCGGTGGTGCCGGTGGCCAGCAGGTGGTGGCGGGCTAGCCTGTCGCGCTGGCGCTCGCTCCAGTCGAGCAGGTACTGCTTGCAGTGATCATGGGCGACCAGGGCGATGCGCTTGCGCGCCGGCAGGGTGGCGGTGGTGAAGCTGATTCGGCTCATGGAGCGATTCCCGCAGTGGTCTGGTAGATCCTGGGTTCGGATGCGGAGCCTGCGACCCCGTAGGGTGGATGAGGTTTTATCCATCCATCAATCGGTATGGGGGAGGAAAAAGGCGTCATCGACCCGAACAGACGGCGCGGCGGTACGGTCGCTTTCAAGGGGCGTTGCACAGGGCCAGGCAGCTGTCGAGCATGCGGTTGGAGAAGCCCCATTCGTTGTCGTACCAGGCCATGACCTTGACCAGCCTGCCGCTGACCCTGGTGTGGTTGGCGTCGAAGATCGACGACAGCGGGTTGTGGTTGAAGTCGCAGGACACCAGCGGCAGGCTGTTATAGCCGAGCACCGGCGAGTCCTGGCTGGCGGCCTGGAGCAGGGCGTTGATCTCGTCGCCGCTGGTGTCGCGTTTGACCTGCAGGCACAGGTCGACCAGCGACACGTTGATCAGCGGCACCCGCACGGCCATGCCGGTCAGCTTGCCGGCCAGTTGCGGCAGGACCAGGCCGACCGCCTCGGCGGCGCCGGTCTTGGTCGGGATCATCGACTGGGTCGCCGAGCGGGCGCGGTAGGGGTCGCTGTGGTAGACGTCGGACAGGTTCTGGTCGTTGGTGTAGGCGTGGATGGTGGTCATCATCCCCTGTTCGATGCCCAGTTCACGGTGCAGCACCTGGGCCACCGGCGCCAGGCAGTTGGTGGTACAGGAGGCGTTGGAGATAACCTGCATGGACTGGCGCAGAATGTCGTGGTTGACGCCGTAGACCACGGTGGCGTCGACGCCCTTGGCCGGCGCCGAGATGATCACCTTGCGCGCGCCGGCGGCGAGGTGGGCGGCGGCCTTGTCGCGTTCGGTGAACAGGCCGGTACACTCGAACACCACGTCGACCTGGTGGGCCTTCCACGGCAGTTCGGCCGGGTTGCGGATGGCGCTGACGGCGATGCGGTCGCCGTTGACCCACAGGCCTTCCTGGTCGGCCTCGACGCTGGCGTCGAAGATGCCGTGTACGCTGTCGTACTTGAGCAGGTGGGCATTCAGGGCGCTGTCACCCAGGTCGTTGATGGCCACGACCTGCAGCTGCCGACGATAATCCTGGGTACAGAGGGCGCGCAGTACGTTGCGGCCGATGCGGCCAAAGCCGTTGATGGCGATTCGCAGGGTCATGGCGTGAGGTCCTGTTGTTGTTTTGTTGTTGGAATTACAAGATTATCTGCAAATATCTAGAAATCAAGCGGATTGAGTGGCAGTATTTCGTTGTAAATATCAAAAGCTATCCTGCGTTAGCCTGGAGTCCATCACATGCATCCCCGCGTTCTTGAGGTAACCGACCGTCTGATCGCCCGCAGCCGTGCCACCCGCGAGCGCTACCTGGCGATGATCCGTGCGGCCGCCAGCGACGGCCCGCAGCGCGGCAAGCTGCAGTGCGCCAACTTCGCCCACGGCGTGGCCGGCTGCGGCAGCGGCGACAAGCAGACCCTGCGCCTGATGGACGCAGCCAACGTGGCGATCGTGTCCGCCTACAACGACATGCTCTCGGCGCATCAGCCCTACGAGCACTACCCCGAGCAGCTCAAGCAGGCGCTGCGCGAGGTCGGCTCGGTCGGCCAGTTCGCCGGCGGCGTGCCGGCCATGTGCGACGGGGTGACCCAGGGTGAGCCGGGCATGGAGCTGGGCATCGCCAGCCGCGAGGTGATCGCCATGTCCACCGCGGTGGCGCTGTCGCACAACATGTTTGATGCCGCGCTGTTTCTCGGCATCTGCGACAAGATCGTTCCCGGCCTGCTGATGGGCGCCCTGCGTTTTGGCCACCTGCCGACCCTGTTCGTCCCGGCCGGGCCGATGCCATCGGGGCTGTCGAACAAGGAGAAGGCCGATGTGCGCCAGCGCTACGCCGAGGGCAAGGCCAGCCGCGACGAGCTGCTCGAGGCCGAGATGGCCGCCTACCACAGCCCCGGCACCTGCACCTTCTATGGCACCGCCAACACCAACCAGCTGCTGATGGAGGTGATGGGCCTGCACCTGCCGGGTGCCTCCTTCGTCAATCCGAACACGCCGCTGCGCGAGGCCCTGACTCGCGAGGCGGCCCATCAGGTCACCCGCCTGACCCGGCAGAGTGGCCAGTTCATGCCGCTGGGCGAGATCGTCGACGAGCGCTGCCTGGTCAACTCGATCGTCGCTCTCAGCGCCACCGGCGGCTCGACCAATCACACCCTGCACATGCCGGCGATCGCCCAGGCGGCCGGCATCCAGCTGACCTGGCAGGACATGGCCGACCTGTCGGCGGTGACCCCGACCCTGGCCCACGTCTATCCCAACGGCAAGGCCGACATCAACCACTTCCAGGCCGCCGGCGGCATGGCGTTGTTGATCCGCGAGCTGCTCGAGGCCGGCCTGCTGCACGAGGACGTCAACACCGTGGCCGGCCATGGCCTGTCGCGCTACACCCGCGAACCCTTCCTCGAGGACGGCCGGCTGGTCTGGCGCGACGGCCCGCAGCGCAGTCACGACGAGAGCGTGCTGCGCCCGGTGGCCCGGCCCTTCTCCGCCGAGGGCGGCCTGCGGGTGATGCAGGGCAACCTCGGGCGCGGGGTGATGAAGGTCTCGGCGGTGGCTCCCGAACACCAGGTGGTCGAGGCGCCGGCGCGGGTGTTTCACGACCAGCAGGCGCTGGCCGATGCCTTCAAGGCCGGCGAGCTGGAGCGCGACTTCGTCGCGGTGATGCGCTTCCAGGGTCCGCGCAGCAACGGCATGCCCGAGCTGCACAAGATGACCCCCTTCCTCGGCGTGCTGCAGGACCGCGGCTTCAAGGTGGCGCTGGTCACCGACGGGCGCATGTCCGGCGCCTCCGGCAAGATCCCGGCGGCCATCCACGTCTGTCCCGAGGCCTACGATGGCGGGCCGCTGGCGCGGGTGCGCGACGGCGACCCGGTCCGCGTCGACGGCACCACGGGCGAGCTGCAGCTGCTGGTGGACGAGGCCGAACTGGTGGCGCGGGTGCCGGCGGTCGACGACCTGGTCGATGCCGAAGGCTGCGGCCGCGAGCTGTTCGCCTTCATGCGCCAGGCCTTCAGCTCGGCCGAGCAGGGCGCCAGTGCCTTCACCGCCAGCCTGGAGTCGCGCAAGTGAAACTGGCACTGGTGGGCGACATCGGTGGCACCAACGCGCGCCTGGCGCTGTGGCACGACCAGCAACTGGAATCGGTGCGGGTGCTGGCCACCGCCGATTACCCGGGGCCCGAGGCGGCGATTCGCGCCTACCTGGACGAGCTGGGCCTGCCGCCCGGCGCGGTGGATTCGGTGTGCCTGGCCTGCGCCGGTCCGGTCGGCGGCGACCTATTCCGCTTCACCAATAACCACTGGCGCATCAGCCGTACGGCCTTCTGCCGCGAGCTGCAGGTACGCGAGCTGCTGCTGGTCAACGATTTCACCGCCATGGCCCTGGGCATGACCCGTCTGCGTGACGACGAGACGCGGGTGGTGTGCGAGGGCGAAGCCGAGGCCGGTCGGCCCTGTGTGGTGATCGGCCCCGGCACCGGCCTGGGCGTCGGCAGCCTGCTGGCGCTGGCCGATGGCCGCTGGCTGGCGCTCCCCGGCGAAGGCGGCCATGTCGACCTGCCGATCGGCAGCCCGCGCGAGGCCGAGCTGTGGCAGCAGCTGTATCGCCAGCTCGGCCATGTGCGCGCCGAGGATGTGCTCAGTGGTGGCGGTCTGCTCACGCTCTACCAGGCGATCTGTGCGCTGGATGGCCATGAGCCGCACCTGGCTTCGCCGGCCGAGGTCACGGCGGCGGCCCTGGCCGGCGATACCGTGGCGCTGGCGGTGATCGAGCAGTTCTGCTGCTGGCTGGGCCGCGCCGCCGGCAACAATGTACTGAGCCTGGGCGCGCGGGGCGGGGTGTACATCGTCGGCGGGGTGGTGCCGCGTTTCGCCGAGCTGTTCCTGGCCAGCGGTTTTGCTCGCTGTCTGCGCGACAAGGGCTGCATGAGCGAGTATTTCGATGGCATCCCGGTGTGGCTGGTCACCGCCGAGTATCCGGGGCTGATGGGCGCGGGCGTGGCCCTGCAGCAGGCGTTCGAGCACGGCCAGGTGTAAGCTGCGCGGGGCGAACTCTTCGACATAACAAGAAGGATGGCGGACCATGAGTCAGCCCGGAAAATCGATTCTGCTGGTCGATGACGACCAGGAAATCCGTGAACTGCTGCAGACCTACCTGAGCCGCGCCGGCTTCACGGTGCGTACCGTGGGAGACGGCGCCGGCTTTCGCCAGAGCCTGGCGGCCGAGCCGGCCGATCTGGTGATCCTCGACGTGATGCTGCCCGACGAGGACGGCTTCAGCCTGTGCCGCTGGGTGCGCCAGCACCAGCGCCTGGCTCAGGTGCCGATCATCATGCTCACCGCCAGCTCCGACGAAACCGACCGGGTGATCGGCCTGGAGCTGGGCGCCGACGATTACCTGGGCAAGCCGTTCAGCCCGCGCGAACTGCTGGCGCGAATCAAGGCCCTGCTGCGCCGCGCCCATTTCAGCCAGGAGCGCGGCGGCGAGGTGCTGGCCTTCGACGACTGGCGCCTGGACATGGTCAGCCACCGGCTGTTCCACGTCGACGGCGAGGAGGTGATCCTGTCCGGCGCCGATTTCGCCCTGCTCAAGCTGTTTCTCGACCATCCGCAGCAGATCCTCGACCGCGACACCATCGGCAATGCCACCCGTGGCCGCGAGGTGATGCCGCTGGAGCGCATCGTCGACATGGCGGTCAGCCGCCTGCGCCAGCGCCTGCGTGATACCGACAAGCCGCCGCGGCTGATCCGTACCGTGCGCGGCAGCGGCTACCTGCTGGCGGCCAATGTCATGCCGCACAGTCATGTCTAGCGGGGGCCGGCTGCGCCTGGTGCCGCGTTCGCTGCTCGGGCGCATGCTGCTGCTGACCCTGCTCGCGGTGCTGCTGGCCCAGGCGCTGTCCAGCCTGATCTGGGTCTCGCAACTGCGCGCCAGCCAGATGGAAGGCCTGGTCACCAGCGCGCGCAGTCTGGCCCAGTCGATGGCCGCCAGCGTCGGCTACTTCCGCTCGCTGCCCCTGGGCTACCGGCCGCTGGTCCTCGACCAGCTGCGCAACATGGGCGGCACGCGCTTCTTCGTCTCGCTCAACAACAAGCCATTGAGCATGCAAGTGCTGCCGCAGACCCCGCGCAAGCGCGCGGTGCTCGCTGCGGTGGACGCGACCCTGCACGAGCGCCTGGGCAACGACCTCGACCTCTCGGTGCAGTTCGTCAGCCCGGACGACCTGCGCATCTTCAACAGCGAGCTGGCCCTCGATCAGCTGCCGCGTTCCTGGGCGCACTATGCCCTGAGTCTGGAGCCGCTGAATCCGCCGGTGCTGGTGACCCAGATCCAGATCGCCCCGAACGAGTGGCTGTACCTGGCCTCGCTGATGCCCGAGCCCTATGTCGGCCTGGAGCAGCCGGGCCTGCCGGCCCAGCAGCTGTGGTTCATCATCCTCACCAGCAGCTTCCTGCTGCTGTTCATCGGCGTGCTGGTGCACTGGCAGAGCCGGCCGCTCAAGCGTCTGGCGGTGGCCGCGCGGGAAATGTCGCTGGGCAGCGAGACCGAGCCGCTGCCCGAGGCGGGTGGCAGCGAGGTGGTCGAGGTCAGCCGCGCCTTCAACAGCATGCGCGAGCGCATCGGCCGCTACCTGCGCGAGCGCAGCCAGCTGTTCAGCGCCATCTCCCATGACCTGCGCACGCCCATCACCCGCCTGCGTCTGCGCGTCGAACTGCTCGACGACGAGGAGCTGCAGGCCAAGTTCGGCCGCGACCTGGACGAGCTGGAGATGCTGGTCAAGGGTGCACTGCAGTGCGTCAAGGACACCGATATCCACGAGAACATCGAGCCGGTCGACCTCAACTACCTGCTGCACTGCGTGGTCGAGCCCTACCTGGCGCCCGGCGGCAACGGCCGGATTACCCTCGATGGCCAGGTATCGGCGCCTTACTCGGGCAAGCCGCTGGCGCTCAAGCGCTGCATCGGCAACCTGGTCGACAACGCCCTGAAGTATGGCGAGCGCGCCCACCTGCACGTCGAGGACGACGCCGGCGCCTTCGTCCTGCATGTCGACGACGAGGGCCCGGGCGTACCCGAGCAGCGTCTGGAACAGGTGTTTGAGCCGCATTTCCGCCTGGCCGGCCAGCAGCAGGGCTATGGCCTGGGCCTGGGCATCGCGCGCAACATCGCCCACAGCCACGGTGGCGAGCTGAGCCTGCGCAACCTGCGCGAGGGCGGCCTGCGGGTGACCCTGTGGCTGCCGCGCAATGCCCTGTAGCTGTGGTCGCCAGGCTTTTGTAACCGCTTGGTGACGCTTGCACATCCCTTCGTTACCCGCTGCGCCGGGCCGCCTGGATAGACTCGAAAGCAGAGCAAGCACTACGACTTGCCCGATAAAACAACAATAAAGGACCCTCTCATGAAGCTTATGTCTCGCCTGGCAATCGCCGTTTCCCTTACCTCGCTGATGCCGCTGAGCGCCCTCGCCGGTGAAGTCGAAGTCCTGCACTGGTGGACCTCCGGCGGCGAAAAGCGCGCGGTAGACACCCTGCAGAAGCTGGTCGAAGACCAGGGCCACACCTGGAAGGACTTCGCCGTGGCCGGCGGTGGTGGCGAGGCCGCCATGACCGTACTGAAGACCCGCGCGGTGTCCGGCAATCCGCCTGCTGCCGCACAGATCAAGGGTCCGGACATCCAGGAGTGGGGCGAGCTGGGCTTGCTGGCCAAGCTCGATGGCGTGGCCAAGGCGCAGCAGTGGGACCAGTTGCTGCCGCCCCAGGTGATCGATGTGATGCAGTTCGGCGGCCACTACGTGGCGGTGCCGGTCAACGTGCACCGGGTCAACTGGCTGTGGATCAACCCCGAGGTGTTTGCCAAGGCCGGGGCGACCCCGCCGACCACCCTCGACGAGTTCTTCGCCGCCGCCGACAAGCTCAAGGCGGCCGGCTTCATGCCCCTGGCCCATGGCGGCCAGCCGTGGCAGGACAGCACCGTGTTCGAGGACCTGGCCCTCGGCCTGCTGGGGCCCGATGACTACCGCAAGGCCTTCGTCGACCTGGACCGGGAGGTGCTGACCGGGGCGAAGATGGTCGAGGTGTTCGCCGCCCTGCAGAAGCTGCATGGCTACGTCGATGCCAACGCCGCCGGGCGCGACTGGAACAGCGCCACCGCCATGGTCATGAACGGCAAGGCCGGCATGCAGATCATGGGCGACTGGGCCAAGAGCGAGTGGAGCGCCGCCGGCAAGCAGGCCGGCAGCGACTACCAGTGCCTGCCGTTCCCCGGCACCCAGGGCAGCTTCGCCTTCAACATCGATTCGCTGGCCATGTTCAAGCTCGGCGATGCGGACAACCGCAAGGCCCAGGAAGACCTGGCGCGCACGGTGATGGGCACCGAGTTCCAGAACGTGTTCAACCAGAACAAGGGCTCGATCCCGGTGCGTCTGGATCAGGACATGAGTGGTTTCGACGCCTGCGCCCAGCAGTCCATGGCCGACTTCAAGGCCGCCGCCGCCAATGGCGGCCTGCAGCCGAGCCTGGCCCACGGCATGGCCGCTTCCAGCTACGTGCAGGGGGCGGTGTTCGACGTGGTGACCAACTTCTTCAACGATCCCAAGGCCGACCCCAAAGTCGCGGCGCAGCAGCTGGCCGCCGCCATTGAGGCGGTGCAGTAGGGCGTTTCCCCGTCGCCGGCATGCCGGCGGCGATCTTCAGGAAGAGCAGCATGCCGGGCGCGGTGCATACCGTCGCCGCAGGCACCGCTCGGCCTGAGTTTGTTCACCCTCGATGTGATGGACCCGTGCTATGAGCTCAATCGCGGTTTTTACCAAGGCTTCGCCACTGGATGCGCTGCAGCGCTGGCTGCCCAAGCTGGTGCTGGCGCCGAGCATGCTGATCATCACGGTCGGTTTCTACGGCTATATCCTCTGGACCTTCCTGCTGTCGTTCACCGGTTCGCGCTTCATGCCGAGCTACAAGTGGGTCGGCCTGCAGCAGTACCAGCGCCTGCTGGACAACGACCGCTGGTGGGTCGCGAGCAAGAACCTGCTGCTGTTCGGTGGCCTGTTCATCGGCATCAGCCTGGTGATCGGGGTCTTCCTGGCGGTGCTGCTGGACCAGCGCATCCGCCGCGAAGGCTTCATCCGCACCGTGTTTCTCTATCCCATGGCGCTGTCGATGATCGTCACCGGCACCGCCTGGAAATGGCTGCTCAATCCCGGCCTGGGCATCGACAAGATGCTCCGCGACTGGGGCTGGGAGGGCTTTCGCTTCGACTGGCTGGTGGATCCGGAGCGGGTCGTCTACTGCCTGGTGATCGCCGCGGTGTGGCAGGCCTCGGGCTTCGTCATGGCGCTGTTCCTCGCCGGCCTGCGCGGGGTCGACCAGTCGATCGTGCGCGCCGCCCAGGTCGATGGCGCCAGCCTGCCGACCATCTACCTGCGCATCGTCCTGCCGAGCCTCGGCCCGGTGTTCTTCAGCGCGCTGATGATCCTCGCCCATATCGCGATCAAGAGCTTCGACCTGGTCGCCTCGATGACCGCCGGCGGCCCCGGCTACTCCTCCGACCTGCCGGCGATGTTCATGTATGCCCATACCTTCACCCGCGGCCAGATGGGCCTCGGCGCCGCCAGTGCGATGCTCATGCTCGGCGCGGTGCTGGCGATCCTGGTGCCCTACCTGTATTCCGAACTGCGAGGCAAGCGCCATGACTAGCCGATTTCCCCTGAGCCTGAGCCGGCTGGCGATCTACGCGACCCTGTTGGGCGCCTGCGCGGTCTACCTGGTGCCGCTGGTGGTGATGCTGCTGACCAGCTTCAAGAGCCCCGACGACATCCGCAGCGGCAACCTGCTGTCCTGGCCGGACGTGATCACCGCGATCGGCTGGGTCAAGGCCTGGGACAGCGTCGGCGGGTTCTTCTGGAACTCGGTGAAGATCACCGTGCCGGCGGTGCTGATCTCGACCCTGCTCGGTGCGTTGAACGGCTATGTGCTGGCCATGTGGCGCTTTCGCGGCTCGCAGCTGTTCTTCGGTCTGCTGCTGTTCGGCTGCTTCCTGCCGTTCCAGGTGGTGCTGCTGCCGGCGTCCTTCACCCTCGGCCGGCTCGGCCTGGCCAACACCACCAGCGGCCTGGTGCTGATCCACGTGGTCTACGGCCTGGCCTTCACCACGCTGTTCTTCCGCAACTACTACGTGAGCATTCCGGATGCCCTGGTGCGCGCCGCGCGCCTGGATGGCGCCGGCTTCTTCACCATCTTCGGGCGGATCCTGCTGCCGATGTCGGTGCCGATCATCATGGTCTGCCTGATCTGGCAGTTCACCCAGATCTGGAACGACTTCCTGTTCGGCGTGGTGTTCGCCAGCGGCGACACCCAGCCGATCACCGTGGCCCTGAACAACCTGGTCAATACCAGCACCGGGGTCAAGGAATACAACGTCGACATGGCCGCGGCGATGATCGCCGGACTGCCCACCCTGGTGGTGTACATCCTGGCTGGCAAATATTTCCTGCGCGGGCTGACTGCCGGCGCCGTCAAAGGTTGAGGACACAACAATGGCAACCCTCGAACTACGCAACGTCAACAAGACCTACGGCCATGGCCTGCCGGACACCCTGAAGAACATCGAGATCTCGATCGACTCCGGCGAGTTCCTGATCCTGGTCGGCCCGTCCGGCTGCGGCAAGTCGACCCTGATGAACTGCATCGCCGGCCTGGAGGACATCAGCGGCGGCGCCATCCTGGTCGATGACGCCGATATCAGTGGCATGAGCCCCAAGGACCGCGACATCGCCATGGTCTTCCAGTCCTATGCGCTGTACCCGACCATGACGGTGCGCGACAACATCGCCTTCGGCCTGAAGATACGCAAGATGGCCCCGGCGGCGATCGACGAGGAGGTCTCAAGGGTGGCCAAGCTGCTGCAGATCGAGCACCTGCTGAGCCGCAAGCCGGGCCAGCTGTCCGGTGGCCAGCAGCAGCGGGTGGCCATGGGCCGGGCGCTGGCGCGGCGGCCGAAGATCTACCTGTTCGACGAGCCGCTGTCCAACCTCGATGCCAAGCTGCGGGTGGAGATGCGCACCGAGATCAAGCTGATGCACCAGCGCCTGAAGACCACCACGGTCTACGTCACCCACGACCAGATCGAGGCCATGACCCTGGGCGACAAGGTGGCGGTGATGAAGGACGGCATCATCCAGCAGTTCGGCACCCCGCAGCAGATCTACAACGACCCGGCCAACCTGTTCGTCGCGAGCTTTATCGGCTCGCCGCCGATGAACTTCATTCCTCTGCGTCTACAGCGTCGTGACGGCCAGCTGTACGCCGTGCTGGAAACTGCCGGGCAGACGCGTTGCGAGCTGCCGCTGGGCGCGATGGAGGAGGGCCTCGAGCAACGCGAGGTGATCCTCGGCATTCGTCCGGAGCAGATCGGCGTGGCCGCGGCTGGCGAGGGCGACCTGTCGTCGATTCGCGCCGAGGTGCAGGTCACCGAGCCGACCGGGCCGGACACCCTGGTGTTCGTCGAGCTCAACCAGACCAAGGTCTGCTGCCGTCTGGCGCCGGATGCGGCGCCGCGCGAGGGGCAGACCCTGACCCTGCAGTTCGATCCGGCCAAGGTGCTGCTGTTCGATGCGCAGACCGGCGAGCGCCTGGGCAGACTCGGCACCATGCGGACCCAGGAGCGTGCGGCCAAGGTCGCCCTGCTCAAGGCCCATTGACCGGGCCGGCTGGCGCGGACTCGGGTTCGCGCCGCGTCTGTGCGGACCCGCGCCGGCAGCCGCCGCAAAGAACAATCGCAACTGGAGTGGACATGCACACAGCAGCCGATTTCGGACCGCACGCCGCCAGAGTGCCGCCGAGGGAGGCGCCGGCGCACCCCCTGGCCGACCTGTTTCTGCCGGGCAAGGGCGAGCCGCAGCGCTGGGTGAGCCATCAGCGCCATGAGTTGCTGTTGGTCGAGCATTCACGCTTTCAGGCGGCCTTCAGCCGCCAGGGTGGCCAGCTGCTGCATTTCCAGCCGCGCGGTCAGCGGCCCTGGCTCTGGTGCGCCCGGCACTGGCCCAAGGGCGGGGCGATTCGCGGCGGGGTGCCGGTGTGCTGGCCCTGGTTCGGCCGCCATCCGGCCGAGCCGGGCTGGCCATCCCACGGCTGGGCGCGCCTGAGCGACTGGCAGCTGCTGGCCAGTGAAACAGACGAGCAGGGCATGCGCCTGACCTGGCAGCTGGAGCTGTGCGACTGGACGGTAACCCTGCGCGCCGAGCTGGGCGAGGGGATGCGGCTTCGCCTGAGCACCCGTCATCAGGACACTCAGGCCTGCCAGCTCAGTCATGCCTTGCACGCCTACTGGCAGGTCAGTGATGTGGCGCGCATCGCCCTGCTCGGCCTGGATGGCGCCGCGGGCTATGACCTGCTGGCGCGTTCGGACTGCCAGCAGCAGGGTGAGCTGCGCATCGAGGACGGCTGTCACCGCATCTTTCGCCGCGGCGGCCCATTGCTGCTGCAGGACCTGGCCTGGCAGCGGCGCCTGGCAATCGACACCAGCGGCGCCGCCAACAGCGTGGTCTGGCACCCCGGCAGCCGGCCGCTGACCGATGTCGGCTGGAACGAAACCCTCGGCTTCGTCTGTGTCGAGGCCGCCAGCTGCGGTCCCGACAGCCTGTGCCTGGCGCCGGGTGACGAGGCACTGCTGTGCCTGCAGGCCAGCCTGGACTGAGCCTGTCCCGAGAATCGCGGCCTGCTCCAAGGGTCCGTGCCTTGCGGGCGGGCGGTGCTCGCCTCTCCCATCGTCGTCGATGACGAACTCGCTGCTGCTCCGACCGCGCTGACCGCCGTTGGACGATCGCGCATTGCGCCCTGAATCGAATGTCTTCGATGAAATGTTGTTTTATTACAACATTTGCTCTTGATAGTTGTGTTTGCGTCGGCTAACAATAGCCTTGTTTTGTAATGCAACCACTTATTCGCCGGGTCTGCGCAGCCTGTGGCGCCCTTGCGGGGTGTCGCCAGCGCCGTTGCCTATCCCTGTCCAAACCATCGTTGAGGAGCCTGAACCATGCGCCGAAGAACCAAGATCGTGGCCACCCTGGGACCTGCCACCGAAAGTCCCGCGGCGATCGAGGCGTTGGTCCAGGCCGGCGTGGATGTGGTGCGCCTGAACTTCTCCCACGGCAGCGCCCAGGAGCACATCGCCCGGGCCGCGCTGGTGCGGGAAATGGCGCGCAAGCATGGGCGCTTCGTCGCGGTGCTGGCCGACCTGCAGGGGCCGAAGATACGCATCGCCCGCTTCGCCGCCGGCAAGGTGCAGCTGGAGCGGGGGCAGACCTTCGTCCTCGATGCCGGGCTGGACAAGAACGCCGGCGACGCCCGGGCGGTGGGCATCGACTACGAGGCCCTGATCAGCGACAGCCGTCCCGACGACATCCTCCTGCTGGATGACGGGCGCATCGAGCTGCGGGTGCTGGAGGTGGAGGCGAGCCGCCTGCATTGCCAGGTGCTGGTCGGTGGCCCGCTGTCCAACAACAAAGGCATCAATCGCAAGGGCGGCGGCCTGTCGGCGGCGGCCCTGACCGATAAGGATCGCGCGGACATCCGCACCGCCGCCGAGATGCAGGTCGACTACCTGGCGGTGTCCTTCCCCCGCGATGCCGGAGACATCCAGCTGGCGCGCCGCCTGTTGCGCGAGGCCGGCGGCGAGGCCGGGCTGATCGCCAAGATCGAGCGGGCCGAAACGGTCAACGACCTCGGGGTGCTCGACGCCATCATCGAAGCCTCCGACGGGGTCATGGTGGCCCGTGGCGACCTGGGCGTGGAGATCGGCGATGCCGAGCTGGTGGCGGTGCAGAAGATGATCATCGAGCGCGCGCGCACCCTCAACCGGGTGGTGATCACCGCGACCCAGATGATGGAGTCGATGATCAGCCAGTCCATGCCGACCCGCGCCGAGGTGTTCGACGTGGCCAACGCCGTGCTCGACGGCACCGACGCGGTGATGCTCTCGGCCGAGACCGCTGCCGGCGCCTATCCGGTGGAGACCGTCGAGGCCATGCGCCGGGTGATCGTCGGGGCGGAGAAGCACCCGCTGGCGCATCGCTCCAAGCACCGCATGGACGAGCAGTTTCACAAGATCGACGAGTCGATCGCCATGGCGGCAATGTACGCGGCCAACCACCTGCACGGGGTCAAGGCGATCATCTGCATGACCGAGAGTGGCGACACCCCGCGGCTGATGTCGCGCATCCGTTCGCACCTGCCGATCTATGCCTATTCCTGCAACCCGCGCACCCAGAGCCGGGTCGCCCTGTTTCGCGGGGTGCAGACCATTCCGTTCGACAGCGACAGCTACCCGATCGCCGAGGTCAACGGCCGCGCGGTCGACGAGCTGCTGCGCCGCGGGGTGGTGGCCGAGGGCGACCACGTGCTGATCTCGCGCGGCGATCACGCCAACGCCCAGGGTGGCACCAACTGCCTGCGGGTAATCCGCGTGGGCGATCGCATTTGCTAATCGAGGAGTTGTCCGTGAACCGATCCAGTACCCACAGCGACCGTACGACGGTCATCCCGGCGCTCGACGATGAGTGGCCGCGGGACTTCGATTTCCGCGAGGCCTACGCCGAGCAGCGTGAGCTGCTTCAGCCGCTGGCAAGCGCTGAAGATGTTTCGACCAACTGCAAAGGTGCCGAGTGTGATGACTGAGATGACCCTGATCCAGCAGGTGCTGGCCTGCGAAATCCTCGACTCGCGCGGCAATCCGACCGTGGAGGCCGTGGTGACCCTGGCCGGCGGCGCCGTGGGCGTGGCCAGCGTGCCGTCCGGCGCCTCCACCGGCAGCCGCGAGGCGCTGGAGCTGCGCGACGGCGGCGAGCGTTACCTGGGCAAGGGCGTGCTGCGCGCGGTGGCCAATGTGAATGGGCCGATCCGCGCCCGGGTGCAGGGCCTGGATGCGCTGGACCAGCGCGCGGTCGACGCGGCGATGATCGCCCTGGACGGCAGCGAGAGCAAAAGCGTGCTGGGCGCCAACGCTATTCTCGCGGTCTCGCTGGCCACCGCCAAGGCGGCCGCGGCGGCGCTGCAGGTGCCGCTGTACGAGCACCTGGCGGCGCTCTATGGTCAGCCGGGCCGGTTCAGCCTGCCGGTGCCGATGATGAACATCATCAATGGCGGCGAGCACGCCGACAACAACGTCGACATCCAGGAATTCATGATCCAGCCGATCGGTGCCGCCTCCTTCACCGAAGCGCTGCGCATGGGCGCCGAGGTGTTCCATGCGCTCAAGCGGGTGCTCGGCGAGCGCGGCCTGAGCACGGCGGTGGGTGACGAGGGCGGCTTCGCGCCCTCGCTGGCGTCCAACGAACAGGCGCTGGAGGTCATCGCCGAGGCAGTGCGCCGCGCCGGCTACGAACTGGGCAAGGACATCAGTCTGGCCCTGGACTGCGCTGCCTCGGAGTTCTACCGCGACGGCCGCTATGTGCTGGCCGGCGAAGGCAAGAGCTTCGACGCCGCCGGCTTCGCCGATTACCTGGCTGGCCTGTGCCAGCGCTACCCGATCGCCTCCATCGAGGACGGCATGGACGAGAGCGACTGGGACGGCTGGGCCCTGCTGACCGAGCGGCTGGGCCGGCGGGTGCAGCTGGTCGGCGACGACCTGTTCGTCACCAACAGCAAGATCCTCCGTGAAGGCATCGAGCGCGGCATCGGCAACTCGATCCTGATCAAGTTCAACCAGATCGGCAGCCTCAGCGAGACCTTCGACGCCATTCGCATGGCCCAGGATGCCGGCTACAGCGCGGTGATCTCGCACCGCTCCGGCGAGACCGAGGACGCCACCATCGCCGACCTGGCGGTGGCGACCTGCGCCGGTCAGATCAAGACCGGCTCGCTGTGCCGCTCCGATCGGGTTGGCAAGTACAACCAGTTGCTGCGCATCGAAACGGCGCTGCAGGGCTGCGCGACCTATAGCAGCGCTGCGATCTTCCCCCAGAGGAGTTAACCCCATGACCACCTCCAATCGCCTCGACAACCTGTTTCCGCGCCTGGCCGAGATCCCCGAGGCGTACCGCCCGGGCGCGCCCATCGAGCAGCGCGACTACCTGGTCGACGGCCAGCTTTGCACCTGGGACGGGTCCCTGGCGCCGGTGCGCAGCCCGGTGTTCCTCAAGACCGAGGAGGGCGAGCAGCAGGTGATCCTCGGCAGTACGCCGCTGCTCGATGCCGAGGCGGCACTGTCCGCCCTGGACGCGGCGGTGCGCGCCTACGCCAACGGCCAGGGCGCCTGGCCGAACCTGCGCGTGGCCGAGCGCATCCAGCACGTCGAGGCCTTCCTGGCGCGCATGCGCGAGCAGCGCGAGCGGGTGGTCAGGCTGCTGATGTGGGAGATCGGCAAGAACCTCAAGGATTCGCAGAAGGAGTTCGACCGCACCTGTGACTACATCGTCGACACCATCGAGGCGCTCAAGGCGCTGGATCGCCGCTCCAGCCGCTTCGAGCTGGAGCAGGACACCCTCGGCCAGATCCGCCGGGTGCCGCTGGGCGTGACCCTGTGCATGGGCCCCTACAACTACCCGCTGAACGAGACCTTCACCACCCTGATCCCGGCGCTGATCATGGGCAACACCGTGGTGTTCAAGCCGGCCAAGTTCGGCGTGTTGCTGATCCGGCCGCTGCTCGAGGCGTTCCGCGACAGCTTCCCGGCCGGGGTGATCAACGTGATCTACGGCAGCGGCCGGGAGACCGTCAGCGCGCTGATGGCCAGCGGCAAGGTCGACGTGTTCGCCTTCATCGGCACCCACAAGGGCGCCAGCGACCTGAAGAAGCTGCACCCGCGTCCGCACCGGCTGCGCGCGGCGCTGGGCCTGGATGCGAAGAACCCGGGCATTGTCCTGCCCCAGGTCGACTTGGACAATGCGGTCAACGAAGCGGTCACCGGCGCGCTGTCGTTCAATGGCCAGCGCTGCACGGCGCTGAAGATCCTGTTCGTCCACGAGGATGTGGTCGACAGCTTCCTCGACAAGTTCGCCGCCAGGGTCGCCGCGCTCAAGCCGGGCATGCCTTGGGAGGAGGGCGTGGCCCTGACCCCCCTGCCCGAGCCGGGCAAGAGCGAGTTCCTCGGTGGCCTGCTGGCCGATGCCGTGGCCAAGGGCGCGCGGGTGGTGAATGCCGGTGGCGGCCAGGCCCGGGAGTCGTTCTTCTACCCCGCGGTGCTCTACCCGGTGAGTCCGGCCATGCGCATCTACCAGGAGGAGCAGTTCGGCCCGCTGGTGCCGGTGGTGCCTTACCGCGACCTGCAGACGGTGATCGACTACGTGCTCGACTCCGACTTCGGCCAGCAGTTGAGCATCTTCGGCAACGACTCGGCCCAGGTCGGCCGGCTGGTCGATGCCTTTGCCAACCAGGTGGGCCGGATCAACATCAACGCCCAGTGCCAGCGCGGCCCGGACAGCTTTCCGTTCAACGGCCGCAAGAACTCCGCCGAGGGCACCCTCTCGGTGCATGACGCGCTGCGGGTGTTCTCCATTCGCACCCTGGTGGCGACCAAGTTCCAGGACAGCAACAAGGCGCTGGTCAGCGAGATCATCCGCAACCGCGAATCGAGCTTCCTGACCACCGACTACATCTTCTGAGCGTGCGGCCATGACCACCCGAACCCTGATCATTCTCGACGGCATCGGCCTGCGCGAGGAGGCCGAGGCCAATGCCCTGGCCGCGGCGCGCACGCCGACCCTGGACGGCCTGCTGCAGTGCTTCCCGCATAGCCGCATCGCCACCTCGGGGCTGGCCGTCGGCCTGCCCGAGGGGCAGATGGGCAACTCCGAAGTGGGTCACATGAACCTCGGCGCCGGCCGCGTCGTCTACCAGAGCCTGACCCGCATCGACCAGGCCATCGCCAGTGGCGAATTCGCCGCCAACCCGGCGCTCACCGAGCTGCTCGACGGCGCCCGCCGGCGCGGCGGCGCGGTGCACCTGCTCGGCCTGCTGTCGCCGGGCGGGGTGCACAGCCACAGCGAGCAGATCATCGCCGCCTGCCGGGTGCTGGCCGCGCGCGGCATCGAGCGCTTCTGCGTGCATGCCTTCCTCGACGGTCGCGACACCCCGCCGCAGAGCGCCGGGCCCTTCATCGCGCAGCTGCAGGCCGAGCTCGATGGGCTGGGTCGTGGGCGCATCGCCTCGCTGATCGGTCGCTACTACGCCATGGACCGCGACAACCGCTGGCAGCGGATCGAGGCGGCCTATCGGCTGATCGTCGAGGGGCGCGCCGAGTTCCAGGCGGCCAGCGCCGAGGAGGCGTTGAGCGCGGCCTACGGGCGCGGCGAATCGGACGAATTCGTCCGCGCCAGCGGCATCGGCGAACCGGTGCGGGTGGCGGAGGAGGACGCGCTGATCTTCATGAACTTCCGTCCGGATCGCGCGCGCCAGCTGTGCCAGGCCCTGGTCGATCCGGAGTTCGACGGTTTCGCCCGGGCGCGGCCGCTGGCCAGGCAGCGCCTGCTGACCCTGACCCGCTACTCGGATCGACTGGAGAGCCCTTGCGCCTTCCCGCCGCAAGCCATCGCCAACAGCCTGGGCGAGTACCTGGCGGGGTTGGGCAGGACTCAGTTGCGCATCGCCGAGACTGAGAAGTACGCCCATGTGACCTTCTTCTTCAATGGCGGGCGCGAGCAGCCGTTCGCCGGCGAGCAGCGCCTGCTGATTCCCTCGCCGGCGGTCGCCTCCTACGACCTGCAGCCGCAGATGAGTGCGCCGCAGCTGACCGAAGGGCTGCTGGAGGCGATCCACAGTCAGGTCTTCGACCTGATCGTGTGCAACTACGCCAACGGCGACATGGTCGGCCATACCGGCAGTTTCGCCGCGGCGGTGCAGGCGGTCGAGGCCCTGGATGCCTGTCTGGCCGAGGTGGTCGAGGCGACCCTGGCGGCGGGTGGCGAGTGCCTGATCACGGCCGATCACGGCAATGTCGAGCAGATGCGCGATGCCGAGTCGGGCCAGGCGCACACCGCCCATACCCTCAATCCGGTGCCGCTGATCCTGGTCAGCGGCCGCGCCGGACAGTTCGCCCTGGAGGACGGTCGGCTGTGCGACATCGCCCCGACCCTGCTGCAGTTGATGGGGCTGCCGCAGCCGGCGCAGATGGATGGCCGGTCGCTGCTGGTGACGGGTTAGCTCGGCTCCTCGTCGGCCGGGTAGCGGCTGGCCGTGAGGCTTTCCTTGATCTTGCGCAGGTGTGGCTGGAAGTCCACGCCGCGGCGCAGGGTCACCCCGGTGGCGAGCACGTCGAGCACGGTGAGCTGGATGATCCGCGAGGTCATCGGCATGTAGATGTCGGTGTCTTCCGGCAGCGGGATGTCCAGGCTCAGGGTGCTGGCCTTGGCCAGTGGCGAGCCGGCGGCGGTCAGGCCGAGTACCGAGGCGCCGTTCTCCCGGGCCAGGCGCGCGACCTCGACCAGTTCGCGGGTGCGCCCGGTGTAGGAGATGATCACGAACAGGTCGCCGGTGTGCGCCACCGAGGCCAGCATGCGCTGCATCAGCACGTCGGCGTGGGCCGATACGGCGAGGTTGAAGCGGAAGAACTTGTGCTGGGCGTCCAGTGCCACCGGCGCCGAGGCGCCGAGGCCGAAGAAGTGGATCTGCCGCGCCTGGATCAGCAGGTCGACGGCGCGGCTGATCAGGTTCGGGTCGAGCGTCTGGCAGGCACTGTCCAGCGAGGCGATGGCGCTGCCGAAGATCTTGCGGGTATAGGCTTCGGGGCCGTCGTCGGCCGACACCGCCTGGCTGACGTAGGCGGCGCCACTGGCCAGGCTCTGCGCCAGCTGCATCTTCAGCTCCGGGTAGCCGTTGACGCCGAACGAGCGGCAGAAGCGGTTGACCGTGGGTTCGCTGACCTGAGCAGCCTGGGCCAGGGCGGCAATGCTGAAGCGGGTGGCTTGCTGGGGGTTGTGCAGGATCACCTCGGCGACTTTGCGCTCGGCCTTGTTCAGGCTGTCCAGGCGGCCCTGGATCTGTTCCAGAAGGTTGCGCACGCGATCCATAAGTTGTCCTCGGGCTGTCGGTGAAAATGCCGGCTTATCCTACTGGGCTGCCGGGGCTGTCACCACCAGAAGCTGTTTTTTGGCATAATGTTGTTTTTATTACAACATGCGGCCTTGATTTATCCCCTTGTACAGGGTATTTCTAGCCTTACTTTATAGAAGATTGATAAAAGAACAAACATCATGCCTTCGATAACCGTTGACTCCTGTACCTTTGCCTTGTTTGGTGCGCTCGGCGATCTGGCCCTGCGCAAGCTGTTCCCAGCGCTCTATCAGCTCGACCGCGCCGGCCTGCTGCATGCCGACACCCAGATCCTGGCGTTGGCCCGGGAGACCGGCGATGCCGAGCAGCACCTGGCCTCGATCGACCGTCATCTGCGTCGTTACGTGCCGGCCGGCGAGATCGACGAGGCGGTGCTGGCGCGTTTCCAGGCGCGCCTGAGCTACCTGACCATGGATTTTCTCCAGGCCGACGACTACGCGGCCCTGGCCGAGCGGGTCGGTGCCCGCGAGCGGCTGATCGCCTACTTCGCCACACCGGCCTCGGTCTATGGCGGTATCTGCGCCAACCTGGCCGGGGTCGGCCTGGCCGAGCGCACCCGGGTGGTTCTGGAGAAGCCGATCGGCCATGACCTGGCATCCTCGCGGGCGGTCAACGACGCAGTGGCCGAAGTGTTCCCGGAGTCGAGCGTCTACCGCATCGACCACTACCTGGGCAAGGAGACGGTGCAGAACCTGATCGCCCTGCGTTTCGCCAACAGCCTGTTCGAGACCCAGTGGAACCAGAACCACATCTCCCATGTGGAGATCACCGTGGCCGAGAAGGTCGGCATCGAGGGCCGCTGGGGTTACTTCGACCAGGCCGGCCAGCTGCGCGACATGATCCAGAACCACCTGCTGCAGCTGCTCTGCCTGATCGCCATGGACCCGCCCAGCGACCTGTCGGCCGACAGCATCCGCGACGAGAAGGTCAAGGTGCTCAAGGCCCTGGAGCCGATCCGCCCCGAGCAGCTCGGCCAGCAGGTGGTACGCGGCCAGTACGTGGCCGGCAGCAGCGATGGCAAGGCGGTGCCCGGTTACCTGGAAGAAGAGAACTCCAACACCCAGAGCGACACCGAAACCTTCGTCGCCCTGCGCGTGGACATCCGCAACTGGCGCTGGGCCGGCGTGCCGTTCTACCTGCGCACCGGCAAGCGCATGCCGCAGAAGCTGTCGCAGATCGTCATCCACTTCAAGGCACCGCCGCACTACATCTTCGCCCCCGAGCAGCGCCAGCTGATCGGCAACAAGCTGATCATCCGCCTGCAGCCGGACGAGGGCATCGCCCTGCAGGTGATGACCAAGGACCAGGGCCTGGACAAGGGCATGCAACTGCGCAGCGGCCCGCTGCAGCTGAGTTTCTCCGACACCTACCGCAGTGCACGGATCCCCGATGCCTACGAGCGGCTGCTGCTGGAGGTGATGCACGGCAACCAGAACCTGTTCGTGCGCAAGGACGAGATCGAGGCGGCCTGGCAGTGGTGCGACCAGCTGATCGCCGGCTGGAAGAAACTCGGCGACTCGCCCAAGCCCTATCCGGCCGGGACCTGGGGGCCTATGGGCTCGGTGGCGCTGATCACCCGCGACGGGAGGAGCTGGTATGGCGATCTCTGAACTCGAACTGCCGCTCGGCGTGCTGGCGCACAGCCTGAGCAATCCGGCGCGCCTGGCCGAGACCCTGGCGAGCGCGGTAGCCGAGGCCTTGCGCAGTGCCATCGACAGCCAGGGCAGGGCAACCCTGGTGGTCTCCGGCGGACGCAGCCCGATCGCCTTCTTCGAATGCCTGGCCCGGCAGCCGCTGGCCTGGTCGCAGGTGCTGGTCAGCCTGGCCGATGAGCGCTGGGTGCCGGTCAACCATGCCACCAGCAACGAAGGCCTGGTGCGCCGCCACCTGCTGCAGGGGCCGGCCGCCGAGGCGCGTTTTATCGGCCTCTACCAGGTCGCCAGCAGCGTCGAGCAGGCGGCGGCCAAGGCCGACCAGGCTCTGGCCGAGCTGCCGCCGATCGATGTGCTGGTGCTGGGCATGGGCGACGACGGTCATACCGCCTCGCTGTTCCCCGACAGCCCCAACCTGGCCGAGGCGCTGAGCGCCGACTGCCCGCAGCGCTGCCTGCCGCTGCTGGCGCCGAGCGAGCCGCGCCAGCGCCTGAGCCTGACCCTACCGCTGCTGGCCGCGGCGCGCCTGCCGCTGCTGGTGATCCAGGGCCAGGCCAAGCTGGCGACCCTGGCCACCGCCCTGGCCGATGACGATGTGCCGAGCATGCCGATTCGCGCCTTCCTGCATTCCCCCCTTGAGATCTACTGGTGCCCCTAGGGCTGAAGGACCCGTCGACATGACAACCACCGAAAACAGCGCGCAACAGCGCATGGCGGCGAAAATCGCCCAGATCGACAGCCTCTGCGCCCGTGCGCGGATCATGCCGGTGATCACCATCGCCCGCGAAGAAGACATCTTGCCGCTGGCCGACGCCCTGGCCGCCGGCGGCCTCAGCGTGCTGGAAATCACCCTGCGCTCGGCCCACGGCCTGACCGCAATTCGCCGCCTGCGCGAGGAGCGCCCCGAGCTGTGCGTCGGCGCCGGTACCGTGCTCGACCGGCAGATGCTGGCGGCGGCGGAGGAGGCCGGTGCCCAGTTCATCGTCACCCCGGGCTCCACCGCCGAGCTGCTCCAGGCCGGCCTGGAGAGCGACGTGCCGATGCTGCCGGGAACCAGCAGCGCCTCGGACATCATGCTCGGCTATGCCCTCGGCTACCGCCGCTTCAAGTTGTTCCCGGCGGAAGTCTGCGGCGGCACCGCCGCGCTCAAGGCCCTCGGCGGCCCGTTCGGCGGCGTGCGGTTCTGCCCGACCGGCGGCATCAACCCGGGTAACCTGCAGCGCTACATGGCCCTGGCCAACGTGATGTGCGTCGGCGGCACCTGGATGTTCGACAGCGAGTGGGTGAAGAACGGCGACTGGGCGCGGATCCAGCAGGCCAGCGTCGAAGCCCTGCAACTGCTCGACTGAGTCACCGGCGCAGGGAGCGCGGGGCCGCCCCAGGCGTGCGCTCCCTGTCCGTCGCGATTCCGGTCTCCCTGCCATCCCGGCCGCCGATCGAGCGGCCTTTTCATTGGAATTCCCCCATCATGAATCTGCCTCCGATCGAGCAGCCCTTGCTGCTCGGCATGATGCGCCTGCCCGATTATCCCGAACTGGCTGCCCCGCAAGCCCTGCTGGGCTTCATCGAGCGCTGCGTGGAGCAGGGCCTGGATGCCTTCGATCACGCCAATATCTACGGCCTGGGCCAATGCGAGGCGCACTTCGGCGCCGCCCTGCGCCTGCGGCCGGCGCTGCGCCAGCGGCTGCAGCTGATCAGCAAGGCCGACATCGTGCCGGCGACGCAGGATCGCTCACGCTGGCGGGTCAAGCATTACAACAGTGGCGCGGCTTACCTGACCCAGGCGGTCGAGGCCTCGCTGGCGCGTCTGGGCGTCGAGCGCCTGGATGGCTTCCTGCTGCACCGCCCCGATCCGCTGCTAGCGGCCGACGAGGTGGTGCGTGCCCTGCAGGCGCTGGTCGAGGTCGGCAAGATCGGCTGGCTCGGCCTGTCCAATGCCGAGCCGCTGCATTGGCAGAGCCTGGGCCGGGACTTGCCGCTGCGCTGCAACCAGATCGAGCTGTCGCTGCTGGCCCAGCAGCCGGCCTGGGATGGTCGCCTGCAGGCGTTGCAGGCCGACGGCCTGCAGGTGCTGGCGTGGTCGCCGCTGGCCGGCGGTGCCTTCGGGCCCGCCTTGCAGCAGGCGCTGGCCGAGGTGGCCGAGGCGCTGCAGGCCACGCCCAACCAGGTGGCCCTGGCCTGGCTGCGGCGTTTGCCCGGCGCGCCGGTGCCGATCCTCGGCAGCCTGCGCTGGTCGCGTATCGAAGAGGCGCTGCAGGGGGCCGAGCTGCAGCTGGACGCGCCGACCTGGTTCTACCTGGCCGAAGCGGCGCGGGGCTTCAAGGCGCCCTGAGGCGTCGCCGGCGCAGTCCGAGCAGCAGCAGCGCCGCCGCGGCCAGCCCGGCACCGGCCTGGAAGGTCATGGCGGCGCCGTAGCTCTGCCACAGCCAGCCGGCGCCGACACTGGCCAGCAGCAGGGCGATGCCGCTGAGCAGGTTGAACAGGCCGAAGGCGCTGCCCTTGAGTTCGGCCGGGGTGGTGTCCGCCACCATGGCGGCGAGAATGCCCTGGCTGAAGCCCATGTGCAGCCCCCACAGGGCACTGCCGAGCAGGACCAGGGCGGCCGAGTCGGCCCAGGCCAGGACCAGGTCGGCGGCGATCAGCAGGAGCAGTCCGGCGGCCAGCAGGGTGCTGCGCTCGAGGCGATCCGACCACTTTCCGGCCGGGTAGGCGCAGAGCATGTAGGCGGCGGCCATCGCCACCATCACCAGCGGCACCCAGCTGATGGCGAAGCCCTGCTGCTGCGCGCGCAGCAGCAGGAAGGCCTCGCTGAAGCGGGCCAGGGTGAAGACCGCACCTATGCCGACCACCCACCAGTAGGCCGGGGAGAACTGGCCCAGCCACCTCAGCTTGATCGGCGAGCGCAGGGGCTTGGCCGGCTTCTCCCGGAGCGGCTCGCTGACCCCGATCCATAGCAGGGCGACCGCGGCCAGGGCGGGCAGCACCGCGAACCACAGCACCAGGGTGATATTGGCGGCGAAGGCGAGCATCAGGCCGATCGCCAGGATCGGCCCGAAGAAGGCGCCGACGGTGTCCATCGACTGGCGCAGGCCGAAGCAGGCGCCGCGAATGGCCGCGGGCGCGACGTCGGCAATCAGGGCATCGCGCGGGGCGCCGCGGATGCCCTTGCCGACCCGGTCGAGTAGGCGTGCGCCGAGCACCAGGTCGGTCGAGCCGGCCAGGGGAAACAGTGGCTTGCTCAGCGCCGCCAGGCCGTAGCCGAGCAGCAGCAGACCCTTGCGCCGGCCGATGAAGTCGCTGAATGCGCCGGAAAACACCTTGACCAGCAGGGCGGTGGCCTCGGCCAGCCCCTCGATCAGGCCAACGGTGAGCATGCTGGCGCCCAGGCTGCCGACCAGCAGCAGCGGCAGCAGGCTGTGCACCAGCTCCGAGGACAGGTCCATGCACAGGCTGACCAGGCCCAGCGCCCAGACGGTGCGCGGAATGCGTGGCGGCGATCCGGCGGCGGGGCCTGGCATGGCGATCTGTCCTGTGCAGGGTGGGCCGGTGCAGGGTCGCTCGTCGGCGCCCGGCGGGCAAGCGGCGCATTGCACCGCGCGCGGCGATGGCACCCGATGACTTGCACTGTCCGCTCCAGCCAACTCGTACTAGCCTTTGGGTCAGGCTTCGCCTCTTTCGCACGGCGCCGTGCGAAAGAGGCGAGCCGGATGCCAGTCAGGCAGGATGCAGCGGAGTACGCCAATGGCCAATCAAAACCAAGAAGAAACCGATCTTTCCCTGGATGACCTGGCCCTCGAGCCGATCGAGGACCCCTCCGACGAGGCGCAGCGCAAGGGCCGGGCCAAGTTCCAGATCGATACCCGTAGCGGCGTCGAGCGGCGCAAGGCCGAGCAGGACCGGCGCGGCGCGATTCGCTTCCAGGACGATCGGCGCAGCGGCAAGGACCGCCGTGCCGGTGCCAGTGGCTGGGTCCCGGGCGTGGATATCTGAGGCGCCGGGCGCCGCCCGCCGATCTCTCAGCAGAAGCGCCGCACCGCGTCGGCCAGGTCGTCTGCCAGCAGCGCGTCCGGCGCCTTGCTCTGGTCGCCGTCGCGGTATTTGCCGGTCTTGACCAGGCACGCCTGCAAGCCGGCCTGCAGCGCGCCCAGCACATCGCTCTCGACATCGTCGCCGATCATCAGGGCATCGCCTGCGGCCACCCCGAGTTCCGCCAGGGCGCCGCGGAAAAACTCGCCTGAGGGTTTGCCGAGGATCAGCGCCTTGACGTCGGCGGCATATTCCAGGGCGCGGACGAAGGGTCCGGCATCCAGGCGCAGGGCGCCGCGGCTGCGGAAATAGCGGTTATCGCCCATGGCCAGCAGCGGCGCGCCGTCCAGCAGCAGGTGGAAGGCGCGCTCCAGGTGGGCGTAGTCGAAGCGCTCCTCGGCGTCGCCGAGCACCACCGCGTTCGGTTCGGGCTCCTCGAGCAGGTCGGCGTACTCGGCTTCCAGGTTGCGGTGGATCAGGCAGTAGGGGCGTAGGCCCTTGGCTTCGACATAGTGGCGCACCGCCCGTGGCGCGCTGTAGATCTGCTCGGGCTGCAGGGCATAGCCCATGGCGCTCAATTGCCGATGGATCTCGGCGGCGGTCAGGCGCGAGGTGTTGGTCACCAGGCGCAGGGGGTAGCCCTTGGCCTGCAGCGCCTTGACCGCGGCGACCGAGCCGGCGATGGGTTGGGCGTCCTGGTAGAGCACGCCGCTGATATCGAGCAACACGGCTTCTGGCATGGTTCTAGTCTCCATGGGTGAGGCGGCTCAGCCTGAGCAGGGCCAGCAGGCTCAGGGCGCCGAGCATGGCCAGGCCCTCGTCCTTCTGTGCGTCCCACTCGTCGCCCTGGGTGCCGAGAAAGGCGCTGCCCAGTTCCGGATTGACGATCAGCGCGGCGAGCATCTCCACCTGCTCGTAGAAGGCGCTCATGGCCATCACCAGGGTCAGGCTGAGCAGATCCAGCCAGCCGTTTTTCAGGCCGGCGCGGCGGTGCAGCAGTTCACGCAGCGGATAGGTCAGCAGCAGGCCGAAGCCGAAGTGCACCAGGCGGTCGTAGTGGTTGCGCGCCAGGCCCAGGCTATCGGCCAGCCAGTCGCCGAAGGGGGTCTCGGCGTAGGTGTAGTGCGAGCCGTACAGGTGCAGGGCGATGAACAGGCAGAACAGCCAGTAGGAGGCCAGGGAAAAGGCGAACAGCCGGTAGGTCGCCAGCAGCAGGCCGCAGAAGAAGAACACCAGCAGGTTCTCCAGCAGCCAGTCCTGGCGGCTCAGCGGGGCTATCGCGGCCCACAGCCAGGTCAGCAGAAGGATCAGCGCGATCAGGCTCAGATGGGTCTTGCGCCTGGCGGTCTGGCTCATCGGTACGCTCGGCTCGCTGGCTTTCCGGTACTACTAGCCTAGGCGCGCTCCGGCGTTTGTGCAGGCCGTGCCGAGCGCCGCCGCTCAGCGCGCCGCGGCGGGCTCGGCATGTCGCGGCAGGCCCAGGGAAATCAGGGCGGCGAGCAGGACGAACGCCGAGGAGATCCACAGGCAGGCGCTCAGCCCATGGGCCTGGTAGACCCAGCCGGAGAGCAGGGTGCCGAGCAGGCGGCCGAGGGCGTTGGACATGTAGTAGAAACCCACGTCCAGCGACACGCCGTCTTCCTGGGCGTAGCTGACGATCAGGTAGCTGTGCAGCGAGGAGTTGACCGCGAACAAGGCGCCGAACAGCAACAGGCCGCCGAGCAGCACCCAGTGCGGCGCCAGGCCCGCACCCAGGCCGAGGGCGATGGCCGCCGGCAGACCGGCCAGCAGCGCGGCCCAGACGCAGGCGGCGCGGCCGTCGGGGAGCAGGCCGCGGCGTCGCCCGGTGATCGCCGGGGCGCCGGACTGGACCAGGCCGTAGCCGATGATCCAGGCGGCGAGAAAGCCGCCGACCTGCCAGAAGTCCCAGCCGAACACCGTGCTCAGGTACACCGGCAGCGCCACCACGAACCAGACGTCGCGGGCGCCGAACAGGAACAGGCGGGCGGCCGACAGGCTGTTCACCGCTCGGCTCTTGGACAGGATGTTGCGAAACCTGGGCTTGGCCTTGGCGCGGCCCAGGTCCTGGCGCAGCAGCAACAGGCTGGCCAGCCAGATGACGGCGAGCACGGTGGCCATGGCCAGCACCGCGCCGGCGAAGCCGAGCAGGGCGAGCAGGGCGCCGCCGAGGAAGAAACCGATGCCCTTGAGCGCATTCTTCGAGCCGGTCAGCAGCGCCACCCAGCGGTACAGTCGGGCCTGCTCGGCGCCCGGCACCAGCAGCTTGATCGCGCTCTTGGCGCTCATCTTGTTGAGGTCCTTGGCGATCCCCGAGAGCGCCTGGGCGGCCATCACCCAGGGGATGCTCAGCCAGGGCGCCGGCAGCGTCAGCATCAGCAACGCCACCACCTGCAGGGCCAGGCCCAGGTTCATGGTGCGGTTCAGGCCCAGGCGCGCGCCCAGGTAGCCGCCCAGCAGGTTGGTCACCACGCCGAACAGCTCGTAGAACAAAAACAGCGCGGCGATCTGTAGCGGCGAGTAGCCCAGGCCGTGAAAGTGCAGCACCACCAGCATGCGCAGGGCGCCGTCGGTGAGGGTGAAGGCCCAGTAGTTGCCGGTCACCAGCAGGTACTGGCGGATTTCCGGGGCCAGGCGGGTCAGGGCATGCATCGATCGAATCCTGCTGTATCGAGGGTGAAGGCTAGGGGCTTCGGCCGCGACCGCAAGGCGCGCTGGCGTGGCTGAAGCCCCCTCTGGCTAACCGGCCAGGCCGACCAGGCGCGCCAGCTCGACGGTGCGGTTGGCATAGCCCCATTCGTTGTCGTACCAGGCGTAGAGCTTCACCTGGGTGCCGCCCACCACCATGGTCGACAGGGCATCGATGATCGAGGAGCGCGGATCGCTGCGGTAGTCGATGGACACCAGCGGCCGCTCCTCGTAGCCGAGGATGCCCTTGAGCGGGCCTTCGGCGGCGGCCTTGAGCAGGGCATTGACCTGCTCGACCGTGGTCGCCTGCTCGACTTCGAACACGCAGTCGGTCAGCGACGCGTTGGCCAGTGGCACGCGCACCGCATGGCCGTTGAGCTTGCCGCGCAGTTCCGGGAAGATCTCGGCGATGGCCGTGGCCGAGCCGGTGCTGGTGGGGATCAGGCTCATGCCACAGGCCCGCGCCCGGCGCAGGTCCTTGTGTGGCTGATCGAGGATGCTCTGGGTATTGGTCAGGTCGTGGATGGTAGTGATCGAGCCGTGACGGATGCCCAGGTGCTGGTGGATCACCTTGACCACCGGCGCCAGGCAGTTGGTGGTGCAGGAGGCGGCGGTGACGATGCGGTGCACGGCCGGGTCGAACAGGTCCTGGTTGACTCCCATGACCACGTTGAGCGCGCCGGCCTCTTTCACCGGGGCGCTGACCACCACGCGCTTGACCCCCTGGTCCAGGTAGGCCGAAAGCACGGCGACGGTCTTCATCTTGCCGCTGGCCTCGATCACCAGGTCGCAGCCCGACCAGTCGCTGTCGGCGATGGCCTTGTTGGCCGTGACCCGGATGCGCTGGCCGTCGATCACCAGGCAGTCGCCGTCGCTGCCGGCCTGGTGTTGCCAGCGGCCGTGCACCGAGTCGAAATTGAGCAGGTGGGCGTGGGTCGCGGCGTCGCCGGCCGGGTCGTTGATCTGCACGAACTGCAACTCCGGCCAGTTCCAGGCCGCGCGCAGGGCCAGGCGGCCGATGCGACCGAAACCGTTGATACCTACTTTGATGGTCATGGCGTGATTTCCTTGAGGCAGTGATCGGTGGACCGGCTCAGCAGCAGGCGGCGAGGCGCTGCGGGCGTTCGCCCATGCAGTCGAGGCGCTGGGCATCGGCGCTCAGCCAGTGGCGGTTGGCCTCCAGCGTGCCGTGCAGCAGGCTCAGCACCCAGGCCGGCAGGGCCGGGTGCAGGCGGTAGTAGACCCATTGGCCCTGGCGCCGATCGGCGAGCAGGCCGGCGCTGCGCAACTGGGCCAGGTGACGAGACACCTTCGGCTGGCTTTCACCCAGGGCGCAGGTCAGCTCGCAGACGCACAGCTCCGCCTCGCGGGTGACCAGCAGCATCATGCGCGCCCGGGTCTCATCGGCCAGGCACTTGAACAGGCGGGTTGGGCTCAGCGGCTCGGGCATGGCGGACGGGTCGGCGTGAATACGATCGGGCGAATATATGGAAATTCATATATGCAGTAAAGCCGATATTCCGGCATCAGCGGCGGCGCGGCCTGTGCCGATCGCCGTCGACTGCGGGTATAGTCGGGCCTGCGGCTCACTCCAGCATCACGACCACAGGCCTTATGCACAGACTCGACCTGAAGATCCGCCTGCACTGCGGCAGCGAAATCGCCATGGGGCCGGGCAAGGCCGATCTGCTCGATGCCATTCGCCAGACCGGCTCGATCAGCGCCGCGGCGCGCAGCCTGGGCATGTCCTACCGGCGCGCCTGGCTGCTGGTGGAGACCATGAACCGCTGCTTCCGCGAACCACTGGTCACCACTCTGGCGGGCGGCCGGCATGGCGGCGGCACCCAGTTGACCGAACTGGGCGAGCAGGTGCTGCGCCGCTACCGCGAACTCTGCGCCCAGGCCCTGGCGGCGGTGCAGGGCGGGCTCGACGAGCTCGCCGGGTTGCTCGCCGATCCTGCAACGCAGCTGTGATGGCGCCGCCCTGGGCGCAGTGCTGGACGGCTCGTCGCTGTATATGGAAGGATATAGCGACCTGAATCGCCGCCCTTCCGACCGGAGCCTTCGAATGTCTCTGCAACTGCCGCTGCACAAGCTACTGCGCTCGCTGCTGCTGAGCCTCGGCGTCTTGCTGCTGCCGGCCATGGCCCTGGCCGGTCCGCCCGTGGTGGCCGCCGCGGCCAATATGCAGTTCGCTCTGGAGCAGATCGCCAGCCGCTTCCAGGCCGACACCGGCCAGTCGGTCAAGCTGGTGTTCGGCTCGTCCGGCAATTTCTACCGGCAGATCCGCGCGGGAGCGCCCTTCGAATTGTTCCTCTCGGCCGACGAGGCCTTCGTCGAGCGCCTGGCGGCCTCGGGCAAGACCGCCGATGGCGGCGCCCTCTATGCCATGGGCCGCATCGTCCTGGCGGTGCCGCACGGCTCACCGCTCAAGGCCGACGCCGCCCTCGAGGGGCTGCGCCAGGCCCTGGCGGCTGGGCAGATCCAGCGGTTCGCCATCGCCAATCCCGAGCATGCACCCTACGGCCAGCTGGCCGAGCAGGCCCTGCGCCATGCCGGGCTGTGGCAGGCGCTGCAGGGCAAGCTGGTGCTCGGCGAGAATGTCGCCCAGGCGGCCCAGTTCGCCACCTCGGGCAACGCCCAGGGCGGCATCATCGCCTATTCCCTGGCCCTGGCACCGGACGTGGCCAGGCGCGCCGAGTTCGTCCTGATTCCCGAGCACTGGCACCAGCCGCTACGCCAGCGCATGGTCCTGCTCGAGGGCGCGGGGGCGACCAGCCGGGCCTTCTATCGCTACCTGCAGGCGCCGGCGGCACGGGCCATCCTGCGCCAGTACGGTTTCAGTCTGCCCGAGGCGGGCTAGGGAGTCGCTATGGATTGGCCGGCGCTGCGGCTGTCGCTGCAACTGGCGTTCTGGACCATGCTGATCCTGCTGCCGCTGGGCATCTGGATCGGACGCAAGCTGGCCTGGAGCCGCTTTCGCGGCAAGAGCCTGGTCGAGGCGCTGCTGGCTCTGCCGCTGGTACTGCCGCCGACGGTGCTGGGCTTCTACCTGCTGGTGGTGCTGGCCGCCGATTCCCCGGTCGGCCGGCTCTATCACGAGCTGTTCGGCGCGCAGCTGACCTTCTCCTTCGCGGGCCTGCTGGTGGCTTCGCTGCTGTTCAACCTGCCGTTCGCCATCCAGCCCATGCAGCGGGCCTTCGAGGCCGTGCCGCGGGAGGTGCGCGAGGCGGCGCGCTGTTGCGGTCTGTCGCCCTGGCGGGTGCTGCGGCGCATCGAGCTGCCGCTGGCCTGGCCGGGAATTCTCAGCGCCCTGGTGCTGACCTTCGCCCACACCCTGGGCGAGTTCGGCGTGGTGCTGATGGTCGGCGGCAGCATTCCCGGGGAGACCCGCACCATTGCCATCGCCATCTACGACCGGGTTCAGGCCTTCGACGACCACGCCGCCGGGGTCATGTCGGCGGTGCTGCTGCTGATTTCCCTGGCCGCCATCGGCCTGTCGTATTTCGCCACGGCGCGCTTGGCCAGGAGCCAGGTCCATGACTGACGGCTTGACCCTGCATCTCAGGCAGGCCGGCCCCATTCCGCTGGACGCCGAACTCGAATGCGCGCCGGGCGAGGTGCTGGCCCTGGTCGGGCCGTCGGGCAGCGGCAAGTCGACCCTGCTGCGCAGTATCGCCGGGCTCTATCAGCCGCAGGCCGGGAGCATCCGCTGCGGCGGCCAGACCTGGTTCGACAGCGAGCAGGGCATCGCCCTGGCGACCCAGCACCGCCGGGTCGGCATGGTATTCCAGCATTTCGCCCTGTTTCCCCACCTGAGCGCCGAGGACAACGTCGCCGAGGCGCTGCTCGACTACCCCCGGGCGCAGCGCCGCGAGCGTGCCCAGGCCTGGCTCGAGCGGGTGCATCTGCAGGGGCTGGGCCAGCGCCGGCCGCATCAGCTGTCCGGCGGTCAGCAGCAGCGCGTCGCGGTGGCCCGGGCCCTGGCCCGCGAGCCAAGGGTGTTGCTGCTCGACGAGCCGTTCTCGGCGGTGGACCGGGCGACCCGCGAATCGCTCTATCACGAGCTGGCCGAGTTGCGTCGCGAGCTGCGCATGCCGGTGGTGCTGGTCACCCATGATCTGGACGAGGCCACCTTGCTGGCCGATCGCATGTGCATCCTCGCCGCCGGCAGCAGCCTGCAAACCGACAGCCCGGATCGCCTGCTGCAGGCCCCGGTCAGCGCCCAGGTCGCCCGCCTGCTGGGCATGCGCAACCTGTTCCGAGGCGAGATCATCGGCCACGCCGACAGCCACAGCCTGCTGCGCTGGCGCGGCCAGACCCTCAAGGTGCGCCCCCGGCCCGAGCTGCCGGTCGGGCTGGCCGTGGACTGGGCGATGCCGACCTCGGGGGTGCTGTTGATGCCGCTCAACAGCCGCCCCGGCACGCCGCTGGACAACCCGGTGGCGGTGCGCATCGAGCGCCTGCTGCCGCTCGGCGAGCAGTTTCGGGTCAGCCTCGACAGCGGCACCGACAGCCTGAGCATGAACGTGCCGCGGCATGTCGCGCAGCGTTATGGCCTGGCCGAGGGCCAGGCCATCGAGGTGCGCCTGCGCGGCGAGACCATCCACCTGATGCCGGGCTGATTCAAAAAAAAGGCGGCCAATGGCCGCCGAAAACATCCCTGGAGGGATTCGCTTACTTGATCTGGATGCGCTCGAGCAGGTAGGCCTTGGCGCTGCTGTCGCCGATGCGGGCGGCTTCGTCGGCCAGGCGCAGGGCGCGCTCCAGATCCTGGCCGGCCAGGGCGGCGTCGATGCCCTGGCGGTAGTAGGCCTGGG
The DNA here is from genome assembly GCF_041027545.1 of Pseudomonas zhanjiangensis. NCBI lineage: Bacteria > Pseudomonadati > Pseudomonadota > Gammaproteobacteria > Pseudomonadales > Pseudomonadaceae > Pseudomonas > Pseudomonas zhanjiangensis. The sequence continues at coordinate 211,194 of NZ_JBFTEG010000005.1, forward strand.
TTTCCGGCAGCACGGCCGGGTCGGGCACGCTGGGCAGTTGGTTACCCATTTCCATGCCGATGCTGCGCGGCGGCACATAGCTGTTGGCCAGCTGGCTGCCGTTCTGGTCCTCGATCAGCACCAGCTTGATGATGCCTTCCGGCGCATGCTTGGCCACCAGGTCGGGAATGTTCGGCGGCTGGTTGCCGCGGGCCTTGGCATAGGCCTTGGCCGGATGTTCGATGATCGTCTGGCCGGCCATCTGCGCCTCGCTGGTGTAGAGCACCAGGTAGCTTTCGTTGCCGGGGTTGTCCAGGTACAGCCGATCGATCCTGATCTGGGCATCCAGGCTGTCGCCCTTGAGGCCCTGGGCCGGCACGTAGGTGAAGTCGTCCACGCCGAGCAGGCGGGTGATGCGGAACTGGCTGTCGAGCAGCATGGCGTTCGGCGCCAGCACGCTGTCGCCGGCCTGGCTGTACAGGCGGATCTCGAAGGAGCGGCTGTTCTGTGGCAGCTTGAAGGCGCGCAGGAAGCTCTTGCCGGTCTTGAACTCGAAAGCCGGGGCGTTGCGGTCGATCACCAGGTTGCCGCTGAAACCGGGTTCGAGCGGGGTGTAGGGCAGGGTGCTGAGCGAACTGCAGCAGATCGGCGCCGCCGCGAGTGCCTGCCGAGCCGAATCCTGGGAAACCTTCAGCGGCGCGGGGGCCTGGCTCAGGGCATCGACCCGGCGCAGCGAGTCGCCGGCGCAGCCGGCCAGCAACAGCCCGAGCAGCGCGAGGCTGGTTGTCTTGAAGTGCGGCATGGTTGTTCCTCTTATTGTGTTCACGCCTGTGAGCCCTGGTCATGTGTGCGGCGGTGTTCGCCAGGACCGGACTCTTCGAAAAAGGGCCCCGGCCTGTTGCAGGTCCGGGGCAAAAAAGAAACACACAGGAGCGTTGTAGCGTCGCCAGGCCGCCCGGATGCAACGGGCGACTAGCCGGTTACCACCAGGCCTCGGCCTGTACGCCGAAGGTCAGGCCGTTGTCGTCGCCGACCTCGACCGACTCGCTGGCGGCGTTGTACTTGTCGCCGTCCCACATGGCGTAGGTGGCGAACACGCGGATCTGCGGGCGGGCCCAGAAGCTGCTGCCGGCGGACCACTGCTGGGCCAGGGTGATCTTCTTCAGGTCGACGGTGTCGGCGCCATCGGCCTGCGGGTTGACCCGGTCGTAGCCGAACTCCAGGGCGGTGCTCATGACGTTGTCCCACTTGTAGACCGGACGCACGCCGAACGACAGCCACTGCTGGCCGGAGTCGTTGTCGAAGTCCTTGTTCTCGTAGATCTGCACGTACATCATTTCGATGTTGTCGCTCAGCGACACTACGCCCTGGTTGACCAGGCGCTGCATGGTTCCGTCGCTGTTGCCGGTGCTGTTGCGCCCGCTGGAGCCGATGATGCCGTCGGTGCCGTACTGCAGGGCCAGCTTGTTGAAGCCGCCGAACCAGTTGCCCTGGACATGCTGCACGGTGAGCAGGTGGCCCTTCTGGTCCTGGTAGCCCGGGTCCTTCTCCTGTTCGTCGGTGAGGTTGGCCTTGCCGAAGTCGTAGCCGAACTCCAGCTTGCCGTCGGTGTTGAAGGCGATGTCGTTGAGGCGGAAGTCGAAGGTGTCGTTGGCCACGTTGGTGCCGGTGCCGGCACCGTCATAGACCCAGTCGCCATCGGTGTTGCGTACCCAGGCCACATGCGCCTTGGCGAAGCCCAGGTCGATGTTCTCGATGCCGGCGCCCGGGCCGGAGACGTCCCAGTAGTAGTAGTCGTTGATGTGCACGTCATGGCGCTGGTAGTAGCGCTTGCCGGCCCACAGGGTGGAGCCGGGCAGCATGCTCAGGATGTTCTTGCCCTGCACGTTGAACTGGCGAACCGAGCTGGTGCCGTCGCCGAAGGGGTTGTCTTCGCTGTCGGTGGCTTCCCAGTCGTTCTCCTGGCCGGAGACGTAGGCGATCATGCTGTCGACGTAGAAGCTCTGCTCGCCTTCCTTCCAGACTTCCTGGCCCAGGCCGATCTCGGCGTAGGTCTCGCACTCGTTACCCAGACGGTACTTGGCCGGCGCGCCGGCGGCCTTGAAGCAGGCCTGGTCGCCGCCGCCGGCGGTGGCGCCGATGCCGGAGCGCAGGTAGCCGTGGAAGTCCACGGCCAGGGCCGGGGTCGCCAGCAGCATGGCGGCGAGCAGGGCGGTGGGCCGGAACAGCTGTGCAGGTTGGATCTTGTTCATCGTGGGACCTTTTTTGTTTTTGGATTCAGGGTTGCCAGAGACTTGCGGGTTGCCGCCTGGGGTTTCTGCCGGGCGAGCGCGTGCACCGGGCGAGAGCGGCCTGGCACGAGGACGGCGCGGCGGGAGAGCCCTTAGGGGTGCGGCGGGATGTGCAGACGAGACGGAGCGGTCATGGGGGATACCTTTATTGTTGTTGTCGTGAGCAAGGCAGGTGCTTGCTCTGTGTTCGAGTCTAACCAGGCCGATTGCCGCCTCCGGTAACGAAGGGATGCGCGATAGTCACAGCCCGGTTACATGTGCAGGCCTGCTGCCGACCATTGCCCGGAGCGATGCCGGGTGGACCGTCCCGTTGGCTGCACCGCGAATGCCAGGGTGGCGGCTGGGGTAATCCTCAGTGAACGGCCCGGCCTGCACATCATCCCGGCGGATCTTTTTCAGGGCTGAGTCGCGGGGGCGTAGCTCATCCGGGGCGGGGGTGAGGGGTTCTACGCCGCACGCCTACGCCCCGGAACATCCTCGCGGCAGGCATGGCCGTTGCGCACTGGCGGGCGGGCCGCCAGTGTGTGCGGATCAAGCTCGCCCAGGTGCAGTCGGTCGGTGCATTGGTGCAGCAGATCCGCCCTATCGCCGGCATGGTGCGGCAGATCAGCCAGGCCACCGCCCGGCAACGGCAGGCGGCCGAAGAGCTGATGCACGGCATCCACGGGGAGCCCGAGGGCAATATGCGGCGCCTGCGCGGCATCAGCGACAGCAGCGCGCGCCAGGCGGCGATGGTCGGCGAGCAGCAGGCGCTGTGCAGCCGCTATCTGACCTGAGGTTAACGCCCTGCGCACCGGGGTCACTCGCCGAGCTGCCAGGCCTGGGCCTGCACCCAGGCCTTTCGCAGCTGCGTCTGCCACTGCCGCTGGCTCCGTTGCGCGAGCAGCCCCAGGCGCCGCAGGTCATTGCCCCGTGCCTCCAGGCAGCCGGCCAGCCAGTCGATGCGCGCCAGGGTCAGCGGCGTGCAGGTCTGGCCGCCGAGGTCGTCGTGCAGGTCGAGCCAGTGCGAGCGCCAGGCCTCCTTCAGGTAGAGGCCGTCGAGGCCGGCAGCCAGGGCGCCTTGCCAGGAAGCCATGATCGCCTCCAGCCAGCTCAGTACCCCGGCGCTGGCGCCGCGCCGGGCCAGCTCGTGGTGCAGGCGCCGGTACGCCTCTAGGGCGATGCGCTTCTCCAGTTCGAAGGCGTTCAGTGCCTGTTGTTCGCCGTGTTTTTCCAGCTGCAGCAGGCAGGCGAAGTACTGGCGCGTCTCGAAGCGCTCGGCGGCATGGAACTGCGGGCTCGCGCAGCCGTTGCTGTTGAATGCGCGTAGCGGCTCGAAGCGGTACATGTAGCCGAAGTCGAACAGGCGGATGCGGCCATCGTCGAGGGTGTTGCCGGGGCACAGGTCCCACTCGAACAGGCCTTCGAGCAGCAGTTCATGCAGGCAATCGAACAGCTGCAGCAGACGCCGCTCGTTCCAGTCACCGACCGCCTGGCCGTCGATCCAGGGCGACAGGAGCAGGCCCTGGCGGTAGCTGGCGTACTGGGTGTCGACCAGGGCGGCGAAGCGTTCGGCGCCGCCCGCAGCGGTTTTCAGGCGCTGGATGTCGGCGCGGCGCTGGACCTCGTTGAGAAAGGAGGTCTGGCCGTCGACGTTGGCCACCTTGCAGCGCGGACGGGCGCGCTTGAGCGTCCACGCGCGTCCGCCGGCCTCGATCCGGTAGACCTCGGCGGTCAGGCCGCCGGCGAAGTGCCGGGTGACCCAGGGGCTGGCGGTCGTGCTGGCGAGCAGTTGCTCGACGGGCAGCGGGCAGTCGTCGGCGCGGCCGACCTCGAGTTCCTCGCCGCTGGCGGCGAAGGCCAGCTGGGCCTGGTGACGCCGTTGTTCCGGGCTCATGGGTGTGGCTCCGCGCTGCCGCCCTGGACGATCACCACCCGGTCCGCGCCGAGGCTGCGGGCGAAGGCGTAGGGCTGGTTGGACAGGCGCTGGTGCTGGCCGGCGCCGATGGCCGGGTGACGGGCGCGGAACTGGCCGAGGGTCTGCCAGTGGCGGATCAGCGCGGCGACCTCGGGGCGATCATGGGCATTCCAGTTCATCGGCGAGCGGGTGCCCTGTTGCGGGTCCGAGCCGCTCGGCCCCGGCTCGCGGGCGCTTTCGTCGCCATAGTAGAGCTGCACCGCGCCGGGGCTCAGCAGCAGGGCGGCGGCCAGGCCGCGCTGGGCGCTCAGGCGCTTGCCCTGCTCGGCGAAGAATAGCGAGGTGTCGTGGGAGGAGGCGTAGCTCATGAAGTTGTGTCCGGGGTTGTTCGCCAGCAGTTCGGCGTAGTCCTGATAGGTTTTTTCCGCCTGGGCCAGGCAGTCGCTGGCTGGGCCTGCGACCGCGCGCTGGAAGTCGAAGTTGATCAGCGCGTCGAAGCCGTTGGCCTGGTAGGCGCTGGTCTGCGGGCCCTGGCCGAACACCTCGCCGACCATCCAGAAGGGCGCGCCGCTCATGGGGTCGGCCGGATGCGCCCGTGACCAGTCGCCCCGGGCCTGCTCGGCGGCCCGGCGCAGCGCGGCCCAGCTGGCCATGTCGACATGCTTGACGGTGTCGGCGCGAAAGCCGTCGACGCCGAACTCGCGAACCCAGAACGTCAACCACTCCACCAGGTAGTCGCGCACCCGGTAGCCGTGGCGCTCGACCGCGCGGGTCGGCTGCTTGTGGCTGAGGAAGGCGGGCAGGGCTACCGCCTGCTCGCTCTCGGTCCTGAAGTCGGGGAGGAAGGCCAGCGAGCCCCTGAGCGGATCGACCAGCACGCTGGGTGGCTTGTCGTAGTCGGCGATGCCGGCGCGCACCCAGTCCTTGCCCCACCAGGCGGTCCAGGCCGGGTGCTGGTAGTCGATCAGGTTGTGGTAGGCGTGCCGGTTCTCGAAGGGCTCGGGGCGCCAGTCGTTCCAGCGCCGCGGCAGGTACTGCTGCATGCCGTCGCGCAGGGCGCCGAAGCCGAACGCCTGCATGTCGGCCAAGGTCGAGTAGCCGGGGTGGTTGAGGACCACGTCGAACAGCACGCGGATGCCGCGTGCATGGGCCTGGTCGATCAGCTCGCGCAGCTCCTGCTCGCGGCCCAGGTTGGCGTCCAGTTCGGTGTAGTCCAGGGCGTAGTAGCCGTGGTAGCCGTAGTGGCGAAAGTCGCCTGCATCGCCACCGCCGACCCAGCGGTGGATCTGCTCATAGGGGGCGCTGATCCACAGGGCGCTGACCCCGAGCCGCTGCAGGTAGTCGAGCTTGCCGGTCAGGCCCTTGAGGTCGCCGCCGTGGAAGGTGCCGATCTCCTGTTCGCCGTCAGACTGGCGGCCATAACTGTGGTCGTTGCTCGGCTCGCCGTTGGCGAAGCGATCGGTGAGGACGAAGTAGACGATCGCGTTGCGCCAGTCCAGCGGCGGCTGGGGCCCTGGCTCGGCGGCCTCGAGCAACAGCAGGCCGGCGCTGTCGGGCGCCGGGGTCAGCCGCACCCGGCCGCCTTGCACCGTCGCCAGCTGGCCGCCATAGGCGTCGCGCAGCACCTGGCCCTCGGTGAATACCCGGCTGACATCGACCTCCAGGGCCTCGCCTTGCCAGCGCGGGCAGCCACTCGGCGCCTTGCTCGCGGCGATCGGCAGCAGGCGCAGGTAGGCTGGCGCCTCGTCCTGATACAGCAGGCGGTAGCGGCCGGGGTGGGTCACCTGCAGGCTCAGCTGGCTGCCGGCCTGCCAGTCCTGGCGCCGATAGAGGGCCAGGGGCCGAGTAGGGGTCGGTGCATGGGCCGAATCACGCAGCAACAGCTGGCCGGATGGCAGGTCGAGTTCGACGCTGTAGCGCCGGGGGCCGTCGCTGGACCAAGGCAACGTCAGAGGCTGTTGTTCCACAAAGGCCTGCAGGGGCGGATCGGCGCTGGCCGGCAGGACGAGCAGGCTCAGGAGCAGGCCGCTCAGTGCGGCCAGTGGCGGTAGAGGGTGGCGCATGGGGTTCTCCCTGAACAGTCGAGCGGCCATTAGAACCAAGCGCCGCCGTCGCCGGCAGGCGCAGGCAGGGCGGGCAAGCGCGTTTTTTTGCCGGCCGACTGGCAGACTACGCCCCGGCCCTACGCCCCAGATGGCCGAGGCGGGGAGGATGTGTCGGCTTGACCTTCTGGTTGAGGATGCAGGGGCTGCACGACCAACCATTGGCAGGCAGCGGTTGTGGATCAACAATAAGAAGCCACGAGGACAACTCACCATGCTCTCCATGAATAAAAACAAGCTGTTTAGTGCCGCCGCCATCGGTCTGGCCGCCACCCTGAGCCTGCCGCTGCCGACGCAGGCGGCCATCGAAGAGGGCAAGCTGGTCATCTGGATCAACGGCGACAAGGGCTACAAGGGGTTGGCCGAGGTGGGCGAGCGGTTCACCGCGGACACCGGGATCGAGGTCGAGGTGGCCCACCCCGACAGCGCCACCGACAAGTTCCAGCAGGCCGCCGCCACCGGCAACGGCCCGGACATCTTCATCTGGGCCCACGACCGCTTCGGCGAATGGGCGCAGAGCGGGCTGATCTCGCCGATCAACCCGAGCGCGGCGCGCAAGGCCGAGATCGAGGACTTCGCCTGGGATGCGGTGACCTACCAGGGCAAGCTGTGGGGTTATCCGCTGGCGGTCGAGGCCACCGGCCTGCTGTACAACAAGGCCCTGGTGCCGACCCCGCCGCAGAGCTTCGACGAGGTCATGGCGCTCAATGCCGAGCTGGCCAAGTCGGGCAAGCGCGCCATCCTCTGGGATTACAACAACACCTACTTCAGCTGGCCGTTGCTGGCCGCCAATGGCGGCTACGTGTTCGCCAAGACCGACGGCGGCTATGACGTCGCCCAGACCGGGGTCAACAATGCCGGCGCCAAGCAGGGCGCGCAGACCCTCAGGGCCCTGATCGACGCCGGGGTGATGCCCAAGGGCGCGGACTACAGCGCGGCCGAGGCGGCCTTCAACAAGGGCGAGTCGGCGATGTTCATCAGCGGCCCCTGGGCCTGGGCCAACGCCAAGAAGAGCGGCATCGATTTCGGCGTGGCGCCGATTCCCGCCGTCGGCGATGCGCTGAGCCGGCCGTTTACCGGGGTGATGGCTGCCACCCTCAACGCCGCCAGCCCGAACCAGGCCCTGGCCGTGGAGTTTCTCGAGAACTACCTGCTCCAGGTCGAGGGGTTAAAGACGGTGAACGCCGACGTGCCGCTGGGCGCGGTGCCGAACAAGGCCTACATGGCCGAGCTGGCCAGCGATCCCTTGATCAAGGCCACCTTCGACAACGCCGCCATGGGCCGGCCGATGCCCAACGTGCCGCAGATGGGCGCCTTCTGGTCGGCCATGGGCCCGGCACTGACCAACATCACCTCGGGTCGCCAGACCGTGGACGCCGCACTCGATGACGCTGCCAAGCGCATCGCCAAGTGAAATCCGGCCAGCGCCGACGCGTCGCGTCGGTGCTGAGCTGCCGCGAGGCTATAAGTAAATGACTGCCGTGAATCTTCCTGCCGATCTGGCCCGCCCTGCCATGCCCAAGTTTGTTTCCCTGACGCTGCTGCGCAAGGCCCTGCACTGGTCCGTCTGGGGGCTGTGCAATGCCCTGGCGCTGTACCTGGTGATGGCGCTCTATGCCCAGCAGCAGCTGGCCTTCGCCCTGCTCGGGTTGGTGGTGACCGGTCTCGCCAGCTTCATATTCATCAGCAAGCGCACCTATGCCCATCGCTACATCTACCCGGCGCTGGCCGGCATGCTGGTGTTCGTGATCTTTCCGCTGCTGTACACGGTGGGCATCGGCTTCACCAACTACAGCGGCAGCAACCTGCTGAGTTTCGAGCAGGCGCAGCGTTACCACCTGAACCAGACTTACCTGGCCGGCGATCGCCATGCCTTCGGCCTGCACCGCGATGCCCAGGGCCAGCTGCGCCTGCGCGTCGAGGCGGGCGAGCAGGGTGCGCTGGTCTCGCCACCGCTGGTCGGCGATCCGGCTGCCAGCGAGCCGCTGGAGCTGGCGCCGGCGAGCGCCGTCGAGCTGGGCGCGGCGCTGCCCCTGCGCGAGGTGATCCAGCACCGCGCCGAGCTGGAACGCTGGGTGCTGCGCACCGCCCAGGGCGAGCTGCTGCGCCTCTACGGCCTGCGCGAGGTGGCGGCGGTCAAGCCGCTGTACCGCCTGCTGGACGGTGGCGACCTGCAGAACACCCGCAGTGGCGAGGTGCTCAGCGCCAATTGGGACAGCGGCTTCTATGTCGACAGCCATGGCAATCAGGTGGCGCCCGGTTTCACCGTGTACGCCGGCTGGAGCAATTTCGCCAAGGTGCTGAGCGATCCGAGCATCCGCGCGCCCTTCCTGGAGATCTTCGTCTGGACGGTGGCCTTCGCCGGGCTGACCGTGCTCTTCACCCTGGCCGTCGGCCTGCTCCTGGCCAGCCTGCTGCAGTGGGAGATGGTCGGCGGCAAGGCGTTCTACCGGGTCATGCTGATCCTGCCCTACGCGGTGCCGGCCTTCATCTCGATTCTGGTGTTCCGCGGCCTGTTCAACCAGAACTTCGGCGAGATCAACCTGATGCTCGACAGCCTGTTCGGCGTGCGCCCGGACTGGTTCAGTGACCCGACCCTGGCCCGCGGCATGATCCTGCTGGTCAACACCTGGCTCGGCTACCCCTACATGCTGCTGCTGTGCATGGGCCTGCTGCAGGCGATCCCGCGCGACCTCTATGAGGCCTCGGCGATGGATGGCGCCACGCCCCTGGACAACCTGCTGAAGATCACCCTGCCGCTGCTGATCAAGCCGCTGGCGCCGCTGCTGATCGCCAGCTTCGCCTTCAACTTCAACAACTTCGTGCTGATCACCCTGCTGACCCGCGGCGGCCCGGACATCATCGGCGCCACCACCCCGGCCGGCACCACCGACCTGCTGGTGAGCTACACCTACCGCATCGCCTTCCAGGACTCCGGGCAGAACTTCGCCCTGGCGGCGGCCATCGCCACCCTGATCTTCCTGGTGGTCGGCGGCATGGCCTGGCTCAACCTGAAACTGTCGAAAGTGAAAGTCTGAGGAATACGTCCATGGCAATGGTGCAACCCAAATCCGTGAAATACCGCCTGTGGCTGACCCACCTCGGCCTGCTCGGCTTCATCGCCCTGATCGTCTTCCCGCTGCTGATGGTGGTGTCGATCTCCTTCCGCGAGGGCAACTTCGCCAGCGGCAGCCTGCTGCCGGACCAGCCGACCCTGGAGCACTGGTCGCTGGCCCTGGGCATTCCCTATACCCTGGCCGATGGCAGCGTGGTGCAGCCGCCGTTTCCGGTGCTGACCTGGCTGGGCAACTCGCTGAAGATCGCCTTGATCAGCTCGGCGCTGATCCTCATGCTGTCGACCACCGGCGCCTACGCCTTCGCCCGCCTGCGTTTCGCCGGCAAGGGGCCGATCCTCAAGGGCATGCTGATCTTCCAGATGTTCCCGCCGGTGCTGTCGCTGGTGGCGATCTATGCGTTGTTCGACCAGCTCGGCCAGTACGCCGGCTGGCTCGGGGTCAACAGCCACGGCGCGGTGATCGTCGCCTCGCTGGGCGGCATGGCCCTGCATATCTGGACCATCAAGGGCTATTTCGAGAGCATCGACGCCTCCCTGGAGGAGGCCGCCATCGTCGACGGCGCCACCACCTGGCAGGCCTTCATGCACATCCTGCTGCCGATGAGCGTGCCGATCCTGGCGGTGGTGTTCATCCTCGCCTTCATCACCAGCATCACCGAATACCCGATCGCCTCGGTGCTGCTGATGGACGTCGACAAGTTGACCCTGTCGGTCGGCGCCCAGCAGTACCTGTACGAGCAGAACTACCTGTGGGGCGACTTCGCCGCCGCCGCGGTGCTCTCCGGCCTGCCGATCACCGCGGTGTTCCTCTACTGCCAGAAGTGGATCGTCGGCGGCCTGACCGCCGGCGGGGTCAAGGGCTAGGGGGAGGCGTTGTCATCCAACTTTGCCGCGCCCTCGGTGGATGGATGAAGCCTCAGCTACGCGCCCCGATCCACCCGACGTATTATCCGCGCGTTGCGCTTGACGTAAGATTCGACGCTACCCGAGACAACGACAATTAACGGGAGTGGTATATGACTGTTGCGGCGCCTGCGCCTCTGCCCCTGATTCCGGCCAAGCTCACCGCGCCGGCGCTGCATCCCGGGCTGCTCGCCCGGCCGCGTTTCGACGAGTGGCTGCCGCGTCTGGCAAAGGTGCGCCTGGCGGTGCTGCAGGCGCCCAGCGGCTACGGCAAGACGGTGCTGGCCGGCCAATGGGCGGCGGCCTTCGACGGCCCGGTGGCCTGGCTCAACCTGGACGCCAGCGACAACGGCCCGCGGCAGTTCGGCCGCTACCTGCTCAATGCCCTGGATGCCCGGCTGGAGGCCGGCTGCCCGCTGGGCGTGGCGCGCGCCGAGCAGGGCGGCGAGGGCCTGGACGGCCTGCTGACCCGCCTGCTCGCCGAGCTGCCGGCCAGCCATCCGCCCCTGCTGCTGGTGCTCGACGAGTTCGAGGTGCTGGACAACCGCGAGGTGATCCAGGCGCTGCGCTTCTTCCTGCGCAACATGCCCGAGTGGCTGACCCTGCTGGTGTGCAGTCGCGGCTTGCCGGACCTGGGCGTCGCCGAGTTGCGTATCCGCCAGCAGCTGCTGGCGCTGGACGCCGCGCAACTGGCCTTCGAGCACGACGAGGTGCAGGAGTTGCTCGAGCTGGGCCTGCCGTTCGGCATCAACCGCGAGCAGGTCGAGCGCCTCAATCGGCGCATCGGCGGCTGGCCCTGCGCCCTGCAACTGGCTCTGCAGGAGGTGCAGACCGGCCGCGGCATGGACCTGTTCCTGGAAAGCCTGCAGCTGGGTCATCCCTACATCCGCGACTACCTGCGCGAACAGGTGCTCGCCGGCCTGAGCGAGCAGACCCTGGATTTCCTCCAGTCCACCTGCCTGCTCGAGCGCTTCAGCGCCGCCCTGGCCGACCGCCTGACCGCCAGCTGCAACGGCCGCGAGATGCTCGAACAGCTCGAGCGCAACGGCCTGTTCATCCAGCCGGTGGACAGCCTGCGCCAGTGGTTCGCCTATCACCCGCTGTTCGCCTGTTTCCTGCGCGGCGAGTTGAGCATCCACCAGCCGCAGCGCATCGCCGAGCTGCACCTGCGCGCCGCCGAGGCGCTGTTCGAGGAGCAGATGCCGGAGGAGGCGGCGCGTCATGCGGTGCTCGCCGGCAGCGCCGAGCGGGTCGCCCAGGTGCTGGACAAGCACGGCCGGCAGTTCTACCGCCAGGGCTTGCTGAGCCTGCTGCAGCGTTGCCTGGCGGTGCTGCCGGAAAACCAGGTGGCCGAGTCGCCGCTGTTCACCCTGCTGCAGGCCTGGGTGTCGCAGAACCAGTATCAGTTCGACCAGGCCGAACGCTGGCTGCAGGCCGGCGAGCAGGTGCAGCGCAGTACCGTGGCCCCGGAGCAATGGCCGCGCATCGAGGCGGACTTCAAGGCGGTGCGCGCGCAGATGGCGATGAACCAGGGCAACGAGCACAAGGCCATCGAACTGGCCCGCGAGTCCCTGGCCCGCGAGCCGTCGATCATGCGCACCTCCAGGGTCGCGGCGCTCTCGGCCCTGGCCGAGGCGCATTTCGTCCAGGGCGCGCTGCTGCCGGCGCAGCAGCAGTACGAGGAGGCCGAACGTCGCGGCCGCGAGATCCGCGCCTCGCACCAGGTGCTCTGGAGCCTCGGCCAGCTGTCGGAGATCGCCATCGCCCAGGGCTACCTGCAGAAGGCCTACAACCTGCAGGAGCGGGCGCTGCAGTACATCGAGCAGGAGCAACTGCAGGCCACGCCGATCATGGAGTTCATCTACCGGGTGCGCGGTCAGGTGCTGTGGGAATGGCATCACCTCGATGCCGCCGAGCAGACCGCGCTGCAGGGCCTGGAAATCCTCGACGCGCTGGGTGACCACTGGTTCCTGCAGTGCTACGTGCTGCTCGCCCGGGTCGCCCATGCCCGCGGCCAGCAGGCGGTCTGCGCCGACTACATCGCCAAGCTCAAGAGCATGCTGGCCGACGACAGCTACCACATCGACTGGCGGGCCAACGCCCACGCGGTGATGCTCGGCTACTGGGAGTCGACCCAGGACAAGGAGGCCATCCAGCAGTGGCTGGGCACCGCGCCGCCGCTGGCGCCGGCGGTCAACCACTTCACCCAGTGCAACGCGCGCAACCATGTGCGCGCCTACCTGGCGCTGAACCAGAGCGACAAGGCCGTGGCGATCCTGCGCCAGCTGCAGAGCTCGGCCGAGCGCCACCAGCTGGTGATGGACCAGAACCGCAACCACATCCTCCAGGCCCAGCTGCACTGGCAGCGCGAGGAGCGCCAGGCGGCCCTCGACCACCTGCAGCAGGCCCTGACCCTGGCCAGTCGCACCGGCGCCATCGGCAGCTTCCTGCGCGTCGGCAAGCCGCTGATCGTCATGCTCAAGGGCCTGCAGCACGAGCGCCAGCTCGACGAATTGGAACACCAGCGCGCGGAGCGCCTGATCCAGCTGGCCCAGCAGCAGCGCGACTTCGGCCGGGCGATCCGCATCAGCCTGGACGAGGCGGTGATCCAGGACATCATCAACCGCCCGGACGTGCCCGAGCTGATCCGCCACTCGCCGCTGACCCGGCGCGAATGGCAGGTGCTCAGCCTGATCCATGCCGGCCTGTCCAACGAGCAGATCTCCGAGCACCTCAACGTGGCGCCGACCACCATCAAGACCCATATCCGCAGCCTCTACCAGAAGCTCGCCATCACCCAGCGCAGCGAGGCGGTACAGCTGGCGCGCAGCCTGCTGAGCAAGATCCAGGGCGAGTAGGGGGCGGCGTCTTGCCGCGTCTTGCGTTGCACTCCTCGCTTTGCGCGCGCCCTCGTGGCGCGCGCTGCGCTTCTTCGGCAAGGCCGCGCGTCCCGATTGCGCCCGGCACTACGCCCCCTGCGCTCATCCGCCGGCAGGGGCGCGACTCCTCCCCCCTACGCCCTCGCCATACGCCTGGCAAAACCCGTGCGGGGAGGATGTGGGCGCCATGGCGCTGGCCTAGAGTGGCCGGCGTCATAACCAATAAGAAGGCTGTGCCGTATGGCTGTTTCCCGCAAGGACTGGTGGCGCGGTGGCGTCATCTACCAGGTGTATCCACGCAGTTTCTTCGACAGCAACGACGATGGCGTGGGTGATCTGCCGGGCGTGCTGAGCAAGCTGGACTACATCGCCAGCCTCAACGTCGACGCCATCTGGCTGTCGCCGTTCTTCACCTCGCCGATGAAGGACTTCGGCTACGACGTGTCCGACTACCGCGGCGTCGATCCGCTGTTCGGCACCCTGGAAGACTTCCAGGCCCTGGTCGGTGCGGCCCATGAGCGCGGCCTGCGGATCTTCATCGACCAGGTGCTCAACCACTGCTCCGACCAGCATCCCTGGTTCGCCGAGAGCCGCTCCAGCCGTCACAACGCCAAGGTCGACTGGTTCGTCTGGGCCGAGGCCAACCCGGACGGCACCCCGCCGAACAACTGGCTGTCGGTGTTCGGCGGCTCGGCCTGGAGCTGGGACAGCCGGCGCAAGCAGTACTACCTGCACAACTTCCTGGCCAGCCAGCCGGACCTGAACTTCCACTGCGAGGCGCTGCAGCAGCAGTTGCTCGACGACATGCAGTTCTGGCTCGAACTGGGCGTCGACGGCTTCCGCCTGGACGCGGCGAATTTCTATTTCCATGACCAGCAGCTGCGCGACAATCCGCCCAATCCGGACATTCGCGAGGGCGGCATCGGCGTGCGCGCCGACAACCCCTACGCCTACCAGCGCCATGTCTACGACAAGAGCCAGCCGCAGAACCTCGATTTTCTGCGCCGCCTGCGCGCGCTGATGGAACGCTACCCGGGTACTTCCAGTGTCGCCGAGATTGGCTGCGACAACTCGCTGCGCACCATGGCCGCCTATACCAGTGGCGGCAATACCCTGCACATGGCCTATTCCTTCGACCTGCTCACCGCCCAGTGCAGCCCGGCCTTCATCCGCCATACGGTGGAGGCCATCGAGAGCGAGCTGGCCGACGGCTGGCCCTGCTGGTCGGTGGGCAACCACGACGTGGTGCGGGTGATGAGCCGCTGGGCCCTGCAGGGCAAGCCGGAGGCCGCCCGCGGACGCCTGCTGATGGCCTTGCTGTTGTCGTTGCGCGGCAGCGTGTGCCTGTACCAGGGCGAGGAACTGGGCCTGGAGGAGGCCGAACTGGCCTACGAGGACCTGGTCGACCCCTACGGCATACGCTTCTGGCCGGAGTTCAAGGGCCGCGACGGCTGCCGCACGCCCATGCCCTGGCAGCACGACGCGGCCCATGCCGGCTTCAGCGCGCACCAGCCCTGGCTGCCGGTGGCCGAGAGCCACCGGGCGTTGGCGGTGGACGTCCAGGAGCAGGATGCGGATTCGATGCTCAACAGCTACCGGCGCTTCCTCGCCTGGCGCCAGGCGCAGCCGGTGCTGATCGAAGGCACGATCCGCATGCGTCATCACGACGAGGCGTTACTGGTGTTCGAGCGCCGGCTGGGCGATGAGGCCTGGTTGTGCCTGTTCAACATGAGCGCGAGCGAGCGCCGCTACGACCTGCCGTTGATGGTCGAGCCGCTCGAAGCGGTTCCCGCCAGCACTGCCGAGTTCCTCGGCAGCTGGGTACACTTGCCGGCCCACGGCTTCGGTTTTGCCCGCCTGCTGGGCTGAGTGGAGAATAAGAAAATGGCCAGCGTCACCCTGCGTAATATCTGCAAGAGCTACGGCGACATCGCCATCACCCGCAATATCGACCTGGACATCGAGGATGGCGAGTTCGTGGTCTTCGTCGGCCCTTCCGGCTGCGGCAAGTCGACCCTGCTGCGGCTGATCGCCGGCCTCGAAGACATCAGCGCGGGCGAGTTGCTGATCGGCGAGCAGCGGGTCAACGACCTGCCGCCGATGGACCGCTCGGTGGGCATGGTGTTCCAGTCCTACGCGCTCTATCCGCACATGACGGTCGCCGAGAACATGGCCTTCGGCCTCAAGCTGGCCAAGGTCGACAAGGGCGCCATCCGGCGCAAGGTCGAGGAGGTCTCGCGCATTCTCCAGCTCGACCAGCTGCTCGAACGCAAGCCCAAGGACCTCTCCGGTGGCCAGCGCCAACGCGTCGCGATCGGCCGCACCATGGTCCGCGAGCCCAAGGTGTTCCTGTTCGACGAGCCGCTGTCCAATCTGGACGCCTTCCTGCGCGTGCAGATGCGCATCGAGATCTCGCGCCTGCACCAGCGCCTGCGCTCGACCATGATCTACGTCACCCACGACCAGGTCGAAGCCATGACCATGGCCGACAAGATCGTGGTGCTCAATGCCGGGCAGATCGCCCAGGTCGGCCAGCCGCTGGAGCTCTACCACTACCCGCGCAACCGCTTCGTCGCCGGCTTCCTCGGCTCGCCGCAGATGAACTTCCTCCAGGTCAGGGCGCTCGCTGCCAGCGCCGAGGCCGTGGAGATCGAGATGCCCGGCGGCTATCGCATGCAGGTACTGGTCGACGGCAGCTCCGTGCAACCGGGTGAGGAACTGACCCTGGGCGTGCGCCCGGAGCATTTCGTCGACGCCGAGCAGGCCGATTTCGCCTTCTACGGGCAGATCAGCGTGGCCGAGCGCCTGGGCGATCACAACCTGATCTACCTGAGCCTGGAAGGCATCGACGAGATGATCACCCTGCGCAGCGACGGCAACCGCAAGGTCGCCGTGGGCGACACCTACGCCGCCGGGCTGATGGCCAACAAATGCCACCTGTTCCGCGCCGACGGCCAGGCCTGCACCCGCCACTACCGCGAGCCGGCGATTCACGGCTGAGCAGGCGCGGGTATGCCTGCCGCCGGCGTACTCGAGCAGTGATCAGTGCGTGCAGGCGCCGTCGAGGCGCAGCAGGGCGAAGGCGCACTCGATTCTAGGCGCGAGGTTGCGTGGCCTTTGCCGCCCTTAGCGTCATGGAGAATGATCCCCCTGCCTGTCTGCGTCGAGATCCTTCCCTCTCAGGCGAGCCACCTTGACCGCGCGCTGTCGTACATCGGCCTGGCTCGCAATTGCCAGGGCCGTGCGGGCAAGGCTATGAGCTCGGCGGCCTCGTGGATCAGTACCCTGGGACTAGGCGCAGGGCGCTTGGCCCTGAGCGCGTCACCCATATCGCCAGGAGCTTTTCGCGCACCTTGGCGTAGGGCAAAACAAGGGCATTGAGCGCCTGTTCTGGGGAGGCGTCGCAACCTGCCTCTCCATCGCCAGCCAGTCGAGAAAGACATTGACATCGGCCCCAGCCAACTCAAGTGGATGGCGCAGTTGATGGAAGCCAATTAAGTAGTCGGTGGCGTAGCAATTGGACTTCTGCCTTCGCACGCTGTAGTGGTTTAAACGGATAACCGCACGAACTGCTCTTGCAGATGAGGCGTGGGGGGTGAACTGTCCATGTTGTAGTGGTCAACCCATCCCGGACAGTGGGTTAAGTTTTTCTTCGGCCACCGCAGGTGGTAGCCCGTCGTTGTATTGATGCGGTCTGATCCAGTTGTAACGGTGCATCAAGTAATGACTGATGTCCC